>NZ_LRPD01000079.1:0-2148 GCF_001605865.1 Acinetobacter sp. NRRL B-65365
TCCTGAGCTTGCATAACCGCATGCGGATAATGTCATCACCAAAGCAGCAGTGATTAAGGACTTGTTCATCGATTTCCTCCATGGAAACACTGAAAAGACAGCAAGATGCAGACAACGCTTTGAGTTGTAGAAATGTCATCCTTGCAGTCAATCAGCTTGTGACTTGAGCATAACGAGATTCACAACTATTTAAAAATTAAATTATTGAATCAAATGTATTAAGATAATGAATAGCCATTTAAGTTTTAAATGGAAAAATAATTCCAAACAATGAGTTATTGCGATGTTTGATCCACGTTTGTTACGCGCCTTTGTCACGATTATTGAAGCGGGCAGTTTTACTTTAGCGGCAGAACGCTTGCATATGACCCAATCGACCGTCAGTCAGCAATTGGCAAGACTGGAACAAGCTGTGGGCAAACAATTGATTGATCGGAATGCCCGACCACTGCAACTCACCAGCGCAGGCGAATATCTGATTAGCTATGCTCGACGTATTCTGGCACTTCAGCAAGAGGCACAAAATGTTCTCGGTGATCCGACGGGCACCATCCCGATTCATATCGGCTTACCCGAAGATATTATGAATACCGATATGGCGCTGGCATTAAGTGCATTTAGCAAACAGCATCGTAGTATTCGCCTTGATGTGACCGCAGGACTGAGCCGTGATCTGATGGAAGGCTATCGAAATGGACAATTTGATCTGGTCATTGTCAAAGAAACCCTTGCCAGCGCGGATCATCATGCGACTTTCCCTGAAGAAATGGCTTGGTTTGAAAGTATTGATCATGGCGGAAACTGGTCAGATCCGATTCCACTGGTGACCTTTCCACAAGGTGGGCTATATCGGGAAGACATGTTTGAACGAATCGAACGTGAACGGCGACATTGGTATATTGCCTTTACCAGCAATAGTTTAGCCAGCGTACTGGTCGGCGTCGAAACTGGACTCGGCCTGTCGCTACTGCCTGTTGCAACTACCAAAGGCTATCGGGTACGTGAATATCTTCCATTAGGTAAGGCTAATCCGATGACAGTTTCGATCTATGCTTGGGATAAGGACGGTTTGGTGGCAAAGCTGGTGGAGCAAATGACCGCTGTACTGCAAAGACGTTTTGAAATGTCCAAAACAGAAAATTAAATCGTTAGCATGAATCAGAACTCAACTGATCCTTAAAATAAAAAGAGCAAACCTTTCGATTTGCCCTTTTAGATAAGATCGGAAATGCTTTAAAAACTAAATCCAATATTTAAATTGATGCGGTAAAGCCATTGGTCACTATACGGCGAAACAGTTGAGGTATAGCCCGTTGCATTGGAAGCACCACCAATAATATTGGAGTTTTTACCCCAGGTATAATCGGCCCATACCATAAATGGCGAAGCAATAAACATCATCCCTGTGGTATTCATTTGTGAAGCAGACCAATCATCACGTTTCTTGTCCATATAGCTATAGTCATTATAGAAACGGATAGCTTTAAGTTTACCCATATCCTGTACAGGCAAGGTATAAGCAAGGTTTAAACTGGCAACGGTGGCTTCTGAAGCAATGAAATAGGCAGGCGTAAATCCATTATTGCCCATCAAGGTCACATCATTGCTAACCCCATCTGGGTTTTTGGCATCATATTGATAGTGAATCACAGAACTTTGTACATTAAAGCGTTTGTAATTATTATCGGTATGTAGGCCGACTGCATAATACTGACCATTCTTATCAGTCGTTTTATTATGCAATTGCGCAATCGCCCCTGAAACGCCAAACTCTTGCTTACCGAATTCGGTTTCCAGCTTGCGTACAATACGTGTGTTAAATTGATGACGCTTTTCGTTTTGATAAGCTTTCTGATTCGGAAAAGCATTTTCTGAAAGATCGTCATAAGTTGCACTTTCAGGCGAATAACGCAGACTGGTCTCCAGCATTTGCGGATAATAGCCGAGTTTTACATCCCAGTCCTTGTTATGAAAATTCCAGTTCAAACCTGGCGCAACGTTATTGCCGTAGCCGAGGAAGAATGGAATATGGTAAGTCCAGCCATTCTGCGGATAGGGGTAAATTGCAAAAGGTTTATAGACAAAACCTGCTTCTATACTGTTATTTTCATCTAGGTTATAGCCGACATAGGCTTTCTCGACCGAACG
>NZ_LRPD01000080.1:0-1014 GCF_001605865.1 Acinetobacter sp. NRRL B-65365
TTCATCAAAGATTCGGTAAGAAAAAAATTGCTATTGGGCCTTGCTTCGTACCAAACAGAAATTGGTCGATGAGTAGAGATAAATTGAGTAAGAATCCTTTCAGATGGGATCAACTGTTAATCATCAATAATTAAAATAAAAACGCTCTTTTACGATTGAAAAGAGCGTTAGAATCATCGATTAAATACGGATTTAATTTATATTATTCAGAATATTGAGACCTAATAGCAACTTGCATTCAAGCCAAGGATTTATTTTGTGTAGCAGATATCCTAAATACTTCCACTATTTTTTTTAAAATCCACACTTTCAAAATATGCCATGATCTCCTCATGGGCTGGGTTAATTTCAATATCTGGAAATATTTTTTGCTCCGTAACTTGTCGTAAAGTTTGTTTTTCCTTAAATGTAAACGTAAAGTCTTCAGGTATATTCTTGTATAAAGGAGGAAGTTTCTTAACTCCACCTTCTGTCATTTTCTCAATAAAAACAGCTAGCCAAAGTATAAACTCACCTTTATTTTTATAATTAGGAATTAAGCTCAGATCAAAACCTGAATCTCCCTCCTGAGATTTTATAAGTCCTTTCTCCATATCAATAAAATTTACCAGAAGCTTAAGATCTGTATCTTTGAGAGCCTTTCTCAATTCTCTAAAAATTAAATTAACTAACTCTTGAGAGTCATACGTAAACAACTGTTTTTGCTCAAATACGTTATATAGATTGTCAGCTAAGCGTAGGTATTGTGGCATTTTTATTATCCTAAAGTATTTAAATTATCCAAATTAAAGTATGACTTTTCATGTATTAATAAATGTAAAGCTTTAGGTGATATATGTTTCTTCCATAGTTTTAATGTAAATTAAAAACAATATAAGTCACATTATTTTTATTATTTGTGATGCAACAAGTAAAATTTAAGTTTCCAATTAATAAAATGTTTCAACTTCTTTTGAAAATTTATATCTAAAACCAAGTATAAAGGTCTACTTTAAAAAAGTAAAATAGTATTTT
>NZ_LRPD01000081.1:0-3372 GCF_001605865.1 Acinetobacter sp. NRRL B-65365
GTAAGCGTTTACGTCAAATGATTGAAATGCTGGATGTGCCTTCAGCAGCTCGCTTGGGTGGTTTAAAAGTTTTCCGCCTGAAATATGCAAGTGCTAAAAATCTGGCTGAAATTTTACAAGGTCTGGTCACAGGGCAATCGGTTTCTTCTTCATCTTCGTCGTCATCAAATAGCAACAGTAGTTCAAATTCGATCAATAACCTGATTTCAAATAATCAGAATTCAGGCTCATCATCGGGATCATCTTCTGTTTCGACGCCTTCGATTAATTTAAATAGTAATTCTAGCAATAGTCAAAATGCTGGCATTACCAGTTTTAATCAGGGTGGCGTTAGTATTATTGCGGACCCTGCGCAAAATGCTTTGGTGGTGAAGGCTGAACCACAATTGATGCGTGAAATTGATGCTGCGGTTCAGCAACTGGATACGCGCCGTCAGCAAGTCATGATTGAAGCAGCGATTATTGAAGTGGTTGGAACTGATGCTGATCAGTTGGGCGTGCAATGGGCACTGGGTGACTTGAATAGTGGCGTAGGATTAATTAACTTTTCCAATTTGGGTTCTGGACTATCAAAAATCGCGGCGGGTTATTTAACCGGTGGTGCAGCGGGTGCGGCAGGTGCTTTAGGTGATGGTGCATCGATTGGTATCGGGAAGTATAAAGAGGGCAGCAATGGCTCTCGTCAGTTATACGGCGCATTGATTCAGGCATTAAAAGAAAATACCAAGTCTAACCTTCTTTCAACCCCTTCTATCGTGACCATGGATAATGAGGAAGCCTATATCGTGGTTGGTCAGAACGTTCCTTTTGTAACAGGTTCGGTCACCACAAATAGTACAGGTGTTAATCCTTATACGACGGTTGAGCGTAAAGATGTCGGGGTGACCTTAAAAGTCATTCCGCATATCGGTGAGGGTGGTTCTGTCCGTTTGGAAGTTGAGCAAGAAGTCTCTAACGTCCAAAACAGCAAAGGTCAGGCGGCCGATTTGGTCACCAGTAAGCGTGCAATTAAAACTTCGGTATTGGCAGATCATGGACAAACCGTTGTGTTGGGGGGCTTGGTCTCAGACAATACGACTCTAGGACGTCAAGGCTTACCTATATTGAGTGATATTCCGTACTTGGGCCGACTGTTCCGTTCGGATAATCGCAGTAATGAAAAGCGTAATCTGCTTGTCTTTATCCATCCGACTATTGTTGGGGATTCTGATGATGTTCGACGTATCTCACAACAACGCTACAATCAGCTTTATAGCTTGCAGTTAGCAATGGACAAGAATGGTAATTTTGCCAAATTACCTGAAAATGTTGCGGATATTTATAGCCAGCAGCCTGCGGCAAATTCACCTTATCAAAAAGTGCCGACTGCGACACAAGCTCAAAAAACAGTTGTGGTGACGACACCTGTTGCGGTGGAACAACCGCAAGTGCAGCAGAAAACCGTGCAGCTCCCTGTGAAAGAAACCGAACGTAGTAAAAATACGGTAACGACAACTACGATTCGTCCTGCATCTTCACAGTAGCTGCACAGAAACGCTTATGTCACAATGTTACGATTGCGGGAAACTATAAAGGATATGCATCTATGACTTGGAAATTACAAGCCATTACAGGTGAATTTACGGGGCAGGAGCTGAATATTGAGCGTGATATGTTGGTTGGCCGACATCAAGATGCCGATATTTTGTTGCAATCAGCCGATATTTCACGTCGTCATGCCGCGTTGTTGCTCAAAGATCAACAGCTTTGGGTGCAAGATTTAAACTCGTCCAATGGCACATTTATTAATGATGCACGCATTGAGCAGGAAACTGAATTGCATGATGGCGATATTCTGCAATTTGCCAGCTTTGTGTTCTCGGTGCTTGCTCCAGCAGCGGAAACGGAATTACCTGAAATTGAAGCAGAGCCTGTGACTGCAAATACGCATGACCAAGGTATGCCGAGTATTGCGGAACGTGCGGTCGAAACACCAATCACACGTGATGGGATGCCACAACAGGTCGCGATTCCAAAACCAGCACCAATTCCTGAAGGTGTGCAGGTACAGGCTGTGCCTGAACCACAACCTGTTGCACTTGAAGAACCTGTTTCACGTGTGGCTGAAGAGAAAGAGCAACAGAAGAATGCTTCAGTTGGCCTCATTTCAATTATTGTATTGATCATTTTAGCTGTGATTGCCTGGCTGTTCTTTAAATAATCGGGCGAAGCTTCTACAATCAAGGCATGCCCACGTTGGTATGCCTTTTTTATTTTTAGGGTGAAATATCATGTCTATTGCACAGTTGCAAAGTCGTCATCTGGTGTTATTTGATCTGGATGGAACGCTGGTGGATTCGGCTGCTGACTTATATCGTGCCATGAATCTGAGTCTGACAAAACTGGGTCTACCTCTGGTGACTGAAGCTCAGGTTAGAGTCTGGGTGGGTAAGGGTGCGGCAAAATTATGTGAAGCTGTCCTGACACATTTGTTTGGGCAGGTCGATGCTCAACAGCAAGAGCAGCTGTTAAAAACCTTTATGCAGGTGTATGCGCAAGAGCTATGTGTTGATACACAAGTCTATGAGGGTGTTCTGCCATTTCTAGATTATTGTCAGGCCAATAATATTGCAATGGCCTGTGTTACCAATAAGCCTGAACATCTGGCGCGAGGGATTCTGGATGTTTTAGCGCTTGCACCTTATTTTAAAATGGTGGTTGGTGGGGATAGTCTGGCTGAGCGTAAACCGCATCCGTTACCGCTTTTGCATTGTGTGCAACAAGAAGGAATCTCTACAGCTGAAACCCTGATGATTGGGGATTCAAGCAATGATGTAGAAGCTGCAAGACGTGCAGGTATTGATTGTATTGTAGTCAGCTATGGCTATAATCATGGGGAAAGCATTTATGACTGCCAGCCACAGCAAGTGGTTGATCGTCTGGCAGAGTTAGTTTAAAAAAATCAGATAGGGAAAGAGGTATGAGGATGATGATGGTTTTTCGATGGCGGGATTAAAGCAGCATTAAAACAGGGAAACGCAGATAAATCGAAACCATAAGAGATAACTCATGACAACATCAATCCAGTTTGAACAATTAAAAGCAGCAGGCTACAACACCATTCCAGTTTATCGTCAACGCTTGGCTGATACTGAAACCCCGTTATCTGTTTTTGCACGTTTTAAGGAGCAGAAACAAGCCTATCTATTTGAATCGGTAGAGGGTGGCGAGAACTGGGCACGCTATTCCATGATTGGGCTAGGTGAGTCTACCGTTTTTTCATGCAATGCGGGTGTGTTAACCATTCAGCAGGCAGATGGTACGGTGACTCAGCAAGATTGTGCAGATCCGTTTCAATATATTCGTGATTTTCAAAGTCAATTTAAAGTTCCA
>NZ_LRPD01000082.1:0-1801 GCF_001605865.1 Acinetobacter sp. NRRL B-65365
CACTCAATGATTGGCAAATGCGCCGTACACCATCTGGGCAAGCATCTTTGTTGAGTAAGTTACGTCGATTTATGCCGAGTGGCCCGGTTGATAAAAGTATTAGAAAGACTTTTGGGTTGAAGTAATCTTTGAGTTATCTGAAAGGATCTAAATAATTTTTTTATTTAGATCCTTTTATAAAATAACCTGACCTAATTATTAAAAAAATAGTGAAAAAATTGGCGAAGTAAGTCTAAAACCTAAATATATAATAATCTCTCTATTTTCGATTCAGTTTTGAACTATGTCCTTTATTAGGCTGATTTTCTAATAATTCGGATAAATTATTTTCTAGCCAAGTGGTTAAATCAAAGAGTCGTTCAGAAGCTTCTCGTCCAAAATCTGTTAATTGATAATCTACACGAGGCGGTATTTCTGCATAATCTTGACGTACGATAAAACCATCGTTTTCAAGCGTTTTTAAGGTTTGCGCCAACATTTTTTCGCTAATGCCATCAATTAGTTTTTTTAATTCATTAAAGCGCAAACGCTGATCTCGCAGTGCAACTAAAATTAAAACACTCCAACGGCTAGTGAGATTCAACAAAATTTTTCGAGAGGGACAATCTGCTGAAAAAACGTATCCTTGCATCGCGTACCACCTTAATTACAAAACATTACATTTGTTTCCAAGCTTACTTTTAGGTAAGTACTTACTTTTGGTAAGTTAAGGTACTACGATGATCAAAAGATATCAACTACATCAGATGGAGAACATCATGCGTATTGCAGTTACTGGTGCATCAGGTCAACTCGGCCAACTCGTTATTTCGCAATTACTTGAACGAACTGAGGCAAAAAATATTGTTGCATTAGTCCGCAGCCCTGAAAAAGCATCAGAATTAAGTTCAAAAGGAATCGAAGTTCGTGCTTTTGATTATGGGCATGATGCAGATAAACTTTCGGTTCAATTGGCAGGTGTCGATAAGCTTCTATTAATTTCATCGAGTGAAATTGGTCAACGAACAGTACAACACCAAAATGTGATTAATGCAGCAAAACTTGCAAACGTAAAATTTATTGTTTACACAAGTTTATTAAAAGCAGATACATCACCGCTTTTATTAGCACAAGAACATGTTGAGACTGAACAATATTTAAAAGCATCTGATATTGCACATACCTTATTACGTAATAATTGGTACAGCGAAAACTATGCAATGGGGCTTGCTCAAGCAGTTGAACAGGGCAAGATTTTTGGGGCAACGCATCACGGTAAAATTGCTTCTGCTTCACGCTTAGATTATGCGACTGCTGCCGCTGTGGTATTAACTCAAGAAGGGCATGAGAATAAAGTATATGAACTTGCAGGTGATACGAGTTATACCCTTGATGATGTAGCAAGATGGACAAGTGAGATCAGCAAAAAAGAGGTAATTTACGAAGATTTATCGGAAGAGGAATATAAAGCGCTCTTGATACAAGTAGGTCTACCAGAAGGTTTTGCGAGTATATTAGCGAACTCAGATGACGGTGTATCTAAAGATGCTTTATATAGTGATAGCAAAGACCTCCACCAGTTAATTGGTCGTGCCACTACAACTATGCAAGAAACGATTAAAGAGTTTTTATCTTAAGTTAGTGTTATAACACTTATCAAAAAATAAAAAGGCTTAATTTTTATGATTTAGGCCTTTTGCATATTTTAAAGAAGAGTTTATTTACCCATGATCTTACTTATTTAAGAATTAAAAACTTATTTGTAGTGAAATTTTGAATAAATAAAGATTTTTTAAGAGGGCAGATCAGCGCTTTTCGGTTC
>NZ_LRPD01000083.1:0-872 GCF_001605865.1 Acinetobacter sp. NRRL B-65365
TGGGGTACTATTTGTGCAAGCACAAAAAAGAAAGCTTAAACTAAAGAATTTTAAAAAATTAAACACATTAACCATAAAAACCTTTATAAAACAAAACAATAATTCAATTAATATCTAAAAATTTAATCCAAATTAATTATTGGAATTTCGTCTTTGACACAATGCTTAACCCCTGCTTCGCTGTATGACAATCCAACTGACCATTCATTTATATTTTCATAATTTATTTCCTCACCATCATAACCATAGTGTTTTGAATTTATTGGATACAACACTCCCATATATATCTTTTTATCCAAACAATATTCAAAAAAACTATCATGACTTGATATTAGTACCCAACCATCATCTTGCAATTTTTTTTGTATATTTTCAAAATCACCAAATGACATACTTGATTTTTTCACCTCTGCTGTGGCGTACTTATTCATAGGCTTATCAATCCAAACTTTCTCTTTTGGACTAAACTTCCCAAAGTATTTATTAACCACAATATAAAAATATTGATCTTGCTGTTTTTTCTCAGCACTTGAACATGCAGCCAGCAAAACAGATAAAAACAATATTGAGATGAATTTCATAAATTTACTCTTAATATTTAACCTATAGTTAAAAAAGAAATACTAATCGAAGCACCAGCATCTATATCTCAGCCAAAATCTATTTCTATAGTTTTATAGATGCTGACATTATCTCTAAGAAAATATTAAAAATACGTCTAAAGACAGCATTTCAAAACTTTTTCAAATTATCTTTTTAAATTAATCTAATTTAATTACGGGCATCTTATTTTTTCTACATTGATTCACTCCACTTTCTCCATAAGACAACCCTACTAGCCAGTCATTAATATCTGTATATTTAACTTCGCG
>NZ_LRPD01000084.1:0-651 GCF_001605865.1 Acinetobacter sp. NRRL B-65365
ATTTCTTCATTTCTTCATTTCTTCATTTCTTCATTTCTTCATTTCTCATCTGTGGATGTTTTAAGCTCATATTTACGGCATTTTTTATGCTGGGATGAGATCCAAAGCTTAATGATTGTTTTGTAGATTATATGAGTCAGTAAGATATTTTTTGAAGTAGATAGATATTTAAATACAAGGTAAATATATTGAGTTGGAATAAATTAGAATAAATACTCTTTAAAGCTAGTTTTTGATTTTTTATTTTGTGAATTTATTATATTTAATTGAATAAAGCGTGATTGGATTCACGCTTTATTTTGTATTTAAATGAGCTTCTTTTTAATAATAACTTGCAATCACAACAGCACTATTTTGCTCAGGTAACTGTTCAATACTAATGCTTGTGAGATCATTCTCTTGCATTTGATTAGTTAAATCATTCAGAGAGCTGGTTTGTACTTCAGCATTATTACGTAAGGTATTCAATGGCTGACAGTCAATGTTGTAGTGTTGCTGAAAGCAAGTATCTTCTACGATTTTACCACTAATCTGGATTGTACCTGTGGCATAACTAACCGAGGCAAATGCCATTAATGATAAAATTAGGGCAGATTTATAAATGTTTTTATACATATTTAATACCTTTTATAAATGTATTAAGTATTAATT
>NZ_LRPD01000085.1:0-3096 GCF_001605865.1 Acinetobacter sp. NRRL B-65365
ATTTTAATTGCAATATATATCACATGATTTATAGAGTAACTATGAATCTTACTATTACTTAAAAATATTTAAACTTGAGGGTCTTACTATGAAAAAAGTACTTCTTACAGTAGCTACATTACTTACAATTTCTACTAGTGTTATGGCAACAGATTTCACACCAAAAGCTGAAACAGGTTTTATTGGTGGTAAAGGTTGTGGCTTTTCCTGCACAGGTGGTGGTCGTTAATTTCTAAACTATAAATAAAACCTCACCACAGCCAGTAAAAGCCCTCCTCAAAGGGCTTTTACACTAATCCAAACATGTCTACTCAGTGATTTAAAAACGATATCCCACGCCAACATAAGTAATCAGTGGATCAATATCAATCTTGGTTGTCGCGTGAATTAATTTACTGCCTGTATTTTTGTTGACGACATCAATAGTGGCTTTATTATTCAATTTTGCATAGGAAACTGAACCAACTCCATACCAAGAATCATTAAAATCATAAGTAAAGCCAACGGAAACAATAGGTGCAATCGCATCATCCGCATCTACTTTGACAGTCATATCACCACTTGAGACTTTTCGGTCTAAAGCAGCTCCACCTTTACCATCCAATACATTTTGAATCATATGCCCAGCTGAGATCAAATCAGCTCTAATTCCTTCATTAAGCTTAATCTGGTTAAAATGAGCATACATCAGACCAGCACCAACATATGGTCTAAACTTATCTATGCCACCTGTACCAAACTGATATTGTGCTTCTATCGCTGGAGTCCATGCGCGAACTGTTGCAGCTTTGGACTTGTTACCTAAATTTGTAATAGGAATAGATTGACCTAAGGTAATACCATCAGGGAACAAAATCTTTACGATTTCATTTGGAGAAACTGCTAATCCAGTTAAAGGCGCTGCAATTTCTCCCTCTCCTTTAATATCAACTTTCGGTGGAACGCCCCCGATTAACTGTAATGAAACTTTGTCATTCAAATAATAATTAAACATTAAACCTAAAGTATCGACATCATCAACTTCAAGACCCGCATCATTCTGCCTCCAGTTTTCTAACCCATAAATATTAGCACTACCAGCAACTTCTGGCAGGATATTGCCATTTCCATCAGTTAATATTGCTGCCAAAGATGGCTCATTTAAAGCTAACTCGAGAAATTCTTTTTGGTTAAACTGCTCTCCTCCTAAATCAGTTCCCATCGCATTGGGATCAACCGAATTTAAGAAGCTAGTCGTCGAAATACTTCCGACTTTGGTGACCGTTCCATTTTTAACATTGGTATTAATATTAAAGGGATTCGCCTTACCTTGTGGCATCACATGTAACCAACCTGCCGAGACCGAGAATCGCTTAAACTCTTGGGCATAAGTTAAGTTGGTTAAAGACATCAAAGTTGTTGCGATTACAATTTTTGTTGCTGTTTTTTTCATTTTATTTCTTCCTGAAATTCCACATTACCTGATTTAGTAATATGTTTTTTGAATATAACTACAAATGTTTTTTTATCAAACAATAAATTTTAATTACTGATAAAAGGTGACTAATCACTATTTTTTTGTGATGAACTTAACAAAATTAACTGTAGTTAAAAGTAGCGCTTATAGAAAAAATGCCCTCTTTAAGGAATTTTTATAGATATACTTACGTGAATAGTGTTGTTACTCTATTAATTTTATTGCTGGAATTATAGTTTCATTAGACATAAGCTTTGAGTACAGCCAAAATGGCTGAGTAAGACGCTTAACTTATAGTATCTTCTTTCTAAGCAATAAAAAAACTGACCATAAGAGGTCAGTTTAATTTAAATAAAACAGTGACTTAATAAATTAAATTATTCTATTGCTAACTCGAATACCTATTTATGCTTTATTAAGGTTTTCTAATCAATAATTAAAAGTCGTAATTACTAAAAATGCTATCTACAAGTTTCGTTATTCAAAATCACACTACCCAAAGTCTCTCCAACTTTATTCTTATAAAAGACCTCAACTTTATGATCATTAACGCCCATATATTTAGAGTTATAAAGCTCTTTGCACCAAACCTGATAACTATCTTTAGTACTTATAAAATCAGCTAAATCTTTTTCTTCAGTTTCAGATACATCTAAAGCTGGGCTGAATGTTACTGAAGAATAAAATGGCGTCGTGGAAGCTGATGTTATCTTTACCAACTCATTTGATTTATAAGTCACTGATTTTGAAGTCCTCTCATTCGACTTCTTAAAATACTCAGCCGCTCGATCAAGATCTATAAACTTAAAATCCTGCCCAATAATTCCTTGTTCTTTCAATTCATCATCAGTATTAGCAGTTACATTAAAACTCAAGGCCAGCAGCATTGAAGTAATTAAAATTCTTGTCATAAAAATACCCCTTTATTATGCAGGTAATTTATCAAATGGCTGATACGAAGTCATTAAAAAAATATACAAAAATGAATTTATTTATAAAGAGTCATCAATGTAATAGAAAGTTAGATTTTTAATTACCTAGATTTCTATGCTGCGTTTATTAGACTAATTGCTTATCAATCCGTAACTATCTGGATATTTTAAAAATATTAATTTTTTCAAAAAATACCCTCAATATCATGAGGGTATTTATAGAATACATTAAAAATGAATGTTGAACAGTCTAAGTCTAACCAGACTTTTCTACCGTCCAAACATTCTTGTATTTTTCATTATGCATTAAATTCCGCTTGGGTCATCTCACCCAGGTAACAAATCGACATGGCAAACAAGTTCACTGGCTGTGTTGAGGGATCACTTTTCTTGATCCACTCAGCACCAATCGCATTCAACTCATTTAGTTTCGTTTTAGAAACAGGTGGTAGAAAGGATTCTAATGGCAGTTGAATGTTAAAACTTCTTGTATTTCCATTATTACTTGCATCATTAAAAGTATAACCAATCAAATACCAATGATATTTTTGTTCAGACATTTGTTATTCTCAAGTTTAATAATTGAGATATTTTTATACCATAAAAAAACAAAAAACATGTTCAAAAATCAATCAATTGAATATTTTTTGTCATATAAATAAAGCACTCACACGTCAGTATTTGATCAGTGGATGACCTTTTCTACCC
>NZ_LRPD01000086.1:0-878 GCF_001605865.1 Acinetobacter sp. NRRL B-65365
CACTTCCGCAGGTTTTAGAATCACTGCATTACCGCCAGCAAGTGCAGGTGCCAATTTCTGTACTTCACTGGCAATCGGCGAGTTCCACGGGGTAATTGCAGCGACCACACCCACGGGTTCATGCACACTCATGGTCATGAAATCTGCGGCACGTTGCGTGGTCAGCTCATCATTCAAGGTTTCGCAGGCTGCTGCTACATAACGCGCTGTTGCAGCTGCACTCATGGTTAAGGCACGGGTTTCAGCCAAGGGCTTGCCATTATCACGAGTTTGCAACTTTGAAAGCTCATCGACACGCGCTTCAATAATGTCTGCCACTTTATATAGAATACGGGCACGTTCATGCGGCATGCTGTTGCGCCACTCGGCTTTACGCCAAGCCGCATCTGCCTTTTCAATAGCTTCATTGACATCTTCCAGACTCGCCGTTGAAATTTCAGCATTCACCGATTGATCTGCTGGAAATAAACTTTGAATCGTAGCGCCTTTACCCAATCGCCATTCACCTGCGATATAAATTTCCTTTACCATGATCAAATCCTTTTAAATCTGAATTGCTTCAACACTATTGCGGCAAGCGCGAATCACACTTAATGCAGCCAAGGTTGAGGTTTTTGGATTACTCGCCAATGGCACACCGACCAGTTCAATGGTCATTTCACCGAATACACCTTCTGCCACAATGGTGTGCTTGTTTTTGTTGATGCTTGGATCAACCGTTAGCTCGACCATCGTGTCATCCATGCCTAGTCCTGCCAGTGCAATCGTGGCTGCCACATTGGCATTGGCTGGAAACTTTAAAGCTGCTTCCCTCGCTGTGCCACGGAAAAAAACCGTTGCTTCGCTAACCTGATCGAGGTCAACCAATTGTTCCGCAT
>NZ_LRPD01000087.1:0-1367 GCF_001605865.1 Acinetobacter sp. NRRL B-65365
TATTATTTGTGATGCAACAAGTAAAATTTAAGTTTCCAATTAATAAAATGTTTCAACTTCTTTTGAAAATTTATATCTAAAACCAAGTATAAAGGTCTACTTTAAAAAAGTAAAATAGTATTTTACCGCTATACCTCAACAAACTTTATTTTTTTCCACCTTAGAATCAATGAATTATATTTTTTAATACTCCTACAACCAAGATAAATAAATTACTACTCATCTCCACTATTTTTTACTTAAAAACCTTTATTTTATGAATTAGATAAGAAATCTTTCTTGAATAGGAATAGAAAAAATGGATCTTTTTAAGATTTTTATTGGTGATACTACTTGGATCTTCCTTTTAGAAATCATCGTACGCTGTGTTGTTATGTTCTTTGTCATTATTAGTTTCTTAAGATTATCTGGTAAACGAGGTATTCGACAGCTTTCGATTTTCGAGCTTGCGATTATTTTATGTTTAGGTTCGGCAGCAGGCGATCCTATGTTTACTGAAGATCTTCCAATTATCCATGCGGTAACTGCATTTATTATTATTTTGACTCTCTATCGATTGACAACCTGGAGCATGGTAAAACAAAAAAAGATAGAGGACCTATTAGAAGGAAAAGCTCTTTGTGTAGTTAAGGAAGGCCTCCTTGTCTATAAAGATTTTCTTAAACAAAGCTATTCTCATGATGAGTTTTTTTCAGAAATGCGACAACAAAATGTTGAACATTTAGGCCAAGTCAGAACCGCACTGCTAGAGACAGATGGAGCGTTGAGTATGCTGTACTATGAAAATAAAGATGTTAAATGGGGATTACCTCTTTTCCCGGAACATTACTGTAAAGCTACGACGCTTAAATTAAATACCTTTTATTCTTGCATGAAATGTGGCGAGACTAAAATATTGAATGCAATCGATCAGGAATGTACTCGGTGTAAACATCATAGTTGGGCTGAATCCTTAAAGACGTGTCGGATCGGTTGATCAATCCATTGAAAGTTCTATCCTGCAGCACCTAAAAATAACTTAAGGATTTCTGATAAAAGACTTATATGAGATGAAAAAAGGTATAAAGATTGGTTATGCTAGACCACCTTTTTTTAGTGGTTCAAATTATGGAAATTATAGAGCTAGTTCTTCAGGATGAAGATATGAATTTGCATAAGCTCAAGAAAGTCAAAGATACAGCTTTTAACTCCATTGAATTAAAAAAAGTTTCAAATTGGCTATGGATCTATGCTGATACCTATGAGTTTTTCAATTTTTCTATTTGGGAGGAGCTAGATAGTGCTTATCTCAACAAAATAATCAAATTTAAAAATAAAATTTATAAAGTTGTTGAAATCAATTCTTTCAACCAAATTAGATATTCATG
>NZ_LRPD01000088.1:0-723 GCF_001605865.1 Acinetobacter sp. NRRL B-65365
ATTCAACCCTTACCAACATGCAAAATATCATCCTTTTCGAGACACTCGCCCCTGAATGACATTATGCATACTTTTTCAACATCGCCAATTCTCTCATATAAAAAAACCAAGCTTTTTAAGCCTGGCTTTTGAATTAGGATAAAGTCATCGTATGACAAAACGATGACTTTAAAACTTGCTTAGATTAAGAAATCTTCAAGTTTCGCACCTTTTTCTAACTCAGCAACTAACCAACGTGGTTGTTTACCACGGCCAGTCCAAGTTTCTTCAGTATTGCTCTTGTTGCGATAGCGTGGCTCTACAGCTTTACGCGTTGTTTTCTTACGCTTTTGCTCGCCCACTTCCAACAACTCTTCAACGCTAAAGCCAATACCTTCAGCAATTGCAACAATTTGATTATAAGCATCTTCAATTGCTTGATCTTTTTTGCTTGCAATCAAAGCTTCTGCTTCTGCTTGTAAACGCTTTAAATCTTCTACCGATAATTCGCTAATATCTGGTTTCATTCGAACCACTCCAACTTAATAAGAAAAAAATATATCACTCAAAATAAAAAAATGAATTTAGAATTCTATTCAATATTAATTTATAAGCGATTAAATAATCAATATAAGAATAGCCCACTTAATCGCATATCAACAATAAAATGGCTTTTTATTTACAATAAAACAAAAAAAGTAGAGTTTTGATATAAAAAATAGATTTTATTAAATTAAATAAAGG
>NZ_LRPD01000089.1:0-51520 GCF_001605865.1 Acinetobacter sp. NRRL B-65365
GTCAGGTGATGGATACCATGGATATTGAAAACTTTACTACTGTGCAAAAAACGGTAGGTCCTAAGTTTGCTCAGGATATGGAAGCACATGTACGTGAATACGGCGTGGATATCATGAACCTGCAACGTGTCAGCAAGATCACAGGTGCAGATCAAACCGCAAACGGTCTGGTTAAAGTTGAACTGGAAAATGGTGCCAAGCTTGAATCGAAAACCATCATTCTTTCAACAGGTGCACGCTGGAGAGAAATGAATGTTCCGGGTGAAGCAGAATACCGTACTCGTGGTGTCGCATATTGTCCACACTGTGATGGCCCATTGTTCAAAGGCAAACGTGTTGCGGTGATTGGTGGTGGTAACTCGGGTGTTGAAGCCGCCATTGACCTTGCAGGAATTGTTGAGCATGTGACTCTGGTTGAATTTGATACCAAGCTTCGTGCCGATCAAGTGTTACAAGACAAGTTAAACAGCTTGCCAAATACCACAGTGATCATGAATGCATTGAGTACCGAAGTGATTGGTGATGGCGCTCAAGTAACAGCATTAAAATACAAAGATCGTGCGACTGATGTTGAACATACAGTTGAGCTTGCAGGGATCTTTGTACAGATTGGGTTATTGCCAAACACAGATTTCTTAAAGAACAGTGCTGTCGAGTTGAGCAACCGTGGTGAGATCGTGATTAATGATCGTAACGAAACCAGTGTTAAGGGTGTATTTGCTGCTGGTGACTGTACTACCGTGCCATACAAGCAAATTATCATTGCCACAGGTGAAGGCGCTAAAGCATCACTTTCTGCCTTTGATTATATGATCCGTTCTGGCGTATAAGGGATGTGATCAAAAAAAGCCCCAATAATGATTGGGGCTTTTTTATTGCATTTAGTTCTTTGGTTTATATAAACCATGATCAACCAGATGTTCGCGTAGAATACGGCGAAGTTCTAACACTGCTTCAGGGGTTTCCTGAATGGAATGACCACCAGTAAAAATCTTTTCAGACACAGCCCCATCTAAATGTGCACTTTTATAAGGAACAATGCCGTCGGTGATGACATTCGGATCATCACTCTTGGTAATGTTGCCCATAATTGAATGGAAAACCAGACCTTTTTCTGGTGGGATCGTAGCTGTTAATTCCATAAATTTGGATTTTTTGCTCAGATCACTTGGGCCATTCTGGATCACATCATTGGTCAAGGTTTTGACGAAATCCTTAAGATCCATGTCATCACTGGTGAGCGTATCCGCTAAGGTCGTCAAGAACGTAGCAGGGAGCTTGATAATCTTACGGGCTGCCAAGGTAAACCAGCGATCTGCATAGTCCGTGCCACGATGCGGGGCTGCCAAGAAAATGGCACGATCAAAGTTCGTAATCGGTTCCATCTTGAGACGCTCGCCAATCACAGGATGCTTTCTCAAACGTGCCTGTTGGCGGCTGTTCATCATGGTCAATGCTTCTTTGGAAATATCAGCATTGCTGACCAAAAGACGGCTAATAATCCCGCCCATACTATGACCAATTAAAACCGCATCCTGAGCAGCGGCATCTTTAGGATTTAGTGAGCCAAAGGCTTGCTTTAATACGGCATAGATTTGAAAGCGACTTTCCAGAATAGGCATATTGGTCGAATAGAAGACTTGCCAAACCTGATAGTGCTCGCGTAATACTGCATCACCCATAATGTCGTTGGTCACGGCAATCCACGCTTCAGGGCTACTTGCCAGACCATGCACAAGTACAATCACTTTCTTGTTCGGATTATAAGGTTCAAGCATATATAAATGCGGCATGGTGAGGTGCTGATCGCGGTCAATTAAAGTTAAATAAGCAGCAGTCCCTAAATTATTTTCAGCCAGCCAAAGCCCATAAGGCGCAGAGAAATTGGCGGCCAGAGAGTATTCTTTTCCAGCAATATTTACTTTCTCTACACTATATGGATCGTAAACCTTGACTTCAAATTCTGGACTATTAAGCACATCGTCAACCGTTGCGGTTGTCTTTTTAGGTTGTGCAATAATGGTTGCAGCCAGATAACGTGCCTTATGAATATTTGGATTAACCCCATTTGGATAGCTATAACTTAATGGATCAAGGATGTATTTATTTTCACCATGGGCAGCGCCATCGGTCGAAGGAAATACAGCCACGAAATCTGAACCGAAACCATCTCGACGGTTAATGGCTCTTAAACCTGAAAAATTCATGTTATAGCTGGAAATAAACTTCTCGAGCTGCATGTTTTGCAAGCGTTGGTAAGACTGAATATCAATGGTGTATGTGCTTTTACCAATTTTAATCGTCGGTGTAATGGTTTTGGATGGGTTTCTTAAACTATGGACATTCACCATTTTGGTTAACGCCTGATTATAGAAATCCCGAATTTGAACTTGTCTGTTATCGAAAATCCGTTCCTGCGGCTGGCGGGCAGTCTTAAACAAATAAGCATAACTGTAGCGAATACTTTTATCTAAAGCTTCAAGCTCCTGATCCAGACAGTTTTCATAGGTTTTCTGAATAGCTTTTTGTTCTTCTTCAGCTTTATGTTTGGTGAGCTTACTGACTTTACATTCAGAGGAGTCAGAAAGACTCATGGCTTTTGAAAGATATAATTCGCTGGCAGTAGATAAAAGTTGCTCATCCTGAATTTGCGGAATCTTATGCAGATCTGCAATACATTCATTTGGAGTCTGCATGCAGACTTTTGCTTCTTTGCCAGACATCGACAGCACATTGAGGCTGGCTTCGCTCAATTTTTTCTGTGTCAGAATACTATTACGCTCGTTCGCGATCGTCACATTGAGGTCTTGCTGCTTCAGACTGACGACCTGACAACCACTCATCACCATAGTACTGAGTAGGCTGATCGCAAATAAACGTTTATTCGGGGTAAATGCTAGCTTCATAAATCAGCAAGTTGGCTGGGAGATTGTAGCTATAATACGAAAATCGAATGTTTTTTCAATCATCCATAAAAAAATAGACTGTACACGACAGTCTATTTTTTCACTACAGAATGGGACAGTAATTAGTTCAATACTTGCCAAACATTCCAGCGTTTTCCAGATTCAACTTCTTTGATCAAGCGATCAGTAACTTCAGCTTCATCTGGGTAATTGATTTTGTAGTTCTTCAAGGTTTGAAGTGCATTTTTCTTTTGCTCTAACCAAAGATAGTTGTTTGCAGCAGAAAGATAAGCTTCTTGAACACCGCCTTTCATTGCCTTATCTAAATAAGGAATTGCTTCGCGTTGACCGCCACCTTCAGAGAGGCCAAAACCGAACCAGAAGTTTGTTTCAGCATCATTCGGGTTCATTGCAAGAATACGTTGAGCATAGTTCAATGATTTGGTGGTGTACGCTGTACCCAAATCCATATTACGTGCCATCACGCTTGCTTTAAAAGCACGGGTCAGTACATCAATAGACGCGTTTGGTTTTTCTGCCAAAGCATCTAGTTTTTGAGTTGTTTCTTTCAACTTCGCTTCATAGCCTTTACGTTCTTGACGGTCAGGGAAGCGAGGTGGATAGTGGCGTGCTTTACCTTCAACCAGTTGTAAGAAGTCATCAATCTCAGTCACATCGACTTCATTTTCGCCTGCAAGAACTGCATATTTTACATTGCGTTGTTTGCTGTCGATCGTCGGAACGATGAGTTTGTTGATATCTAATGTGGTGGTTTTTGATGGATCATTTTGTAATGACACAACCATTTTAGTCACAGGCTGAGCAGCAGCATCTTTAATTGCAACTTCGAAGCTTGGTGGCGCATCATATTTGATTGGATTTAAAGCATAGAACGGTGCTGTCGGTTCTGGCTCTTTGAATACAAATGGCTCAGAAGCTTTATCTTTTTTGACTGGGGCGATGCCACAGGCGGTTAAAAAAGAAGTTGAAAGTACAAGTAATGCCAAAGGCTTAAAATTCATGCTTACATCCATTAATTTTAGTTAAATGAGAAGTAGATCGTTGGTTTCACCAGTCTAGGAAAAGCAAAACCAACTTGCAATGATAAGCTTGTTACATTTCTTATATATTCGCTTAGGTTGCCGAAGTTTTGTTCTGTGCTTCACATTCACGTCTAACTTCTTCAATAATTTTAAGTTCTTCTTTACTCAATGGTTGATTCTTAGAACTTTGAGGTGAGAAACTCGGATCCAGTTCTGAGAGGCGCTGGCACAGCACATTCATACGTTTTTCGTTTTTCTGCATACGATCCAGCAGCACACGAATACCTTCTAAAATTGGATCAGATTGATCTTGTGTCGTTGCATAAGGCTGGAAGCCAATACTTTCGGCATAGTCACGACGGCTGACTTCATCTTGTTCGACTTGGTTTTTATCTTTGAAGATATAACGTGCAGGGTTACCAACCGCAGTCACATTTTCAGGGACTTCTTTGGTCACTACAGCATTCGAGCCAACTTTCGCACCTTTATGGACTGTAAATGGGCCTAAAATTTTTGCACCTGCACCGACTACAACTCCATCTTCAAGCGTTGGATGGCGTTTGCCTTTATTCCAGGTTGTGCCGCCTAGGGTAACGCCATGATAAAGCGTAACGTCATTGCCAATTTCAGCTGTTTCACCAATCACAACACCCATGCCGTGATCGATAAAGAAACGTTTGCCAATTTTTGCACCTGGGTGAATTTCAATGCCTGTGGCAAAGCGGCTAAAAGAAGAAAGTAGGCGAGCCGTACCTTTATATTCTTTTTTCCATAATTCATGTGCCATACGATGCATGATTAGCGCATGGATACCGGGATAGGTCGTTAGCACTTCCAGCGTGTTTCTAGCCGCAGGATCACGTGCAAATACAGCCTCGATATCTTCTTTAAGCTGTTTAATCATTTGAATGATCCTCCGTGTTTGTCTTTTTCCATGAACCTTTGGCAAGTGCCTGAACGCGACTGAAGATCCCACGTAATAAATGGTACTCCATACGATCTAATTGTATCCTTCCAAATAAACGACGCAAGCGTAATGGCAGTAAACGGGGATTATTCGGGTCTAAAAATTCGATTTCAGTCAGCATTTTTTCCAGATGAGGGTAGAACTCTTCCATCTGTTGCTGCGTCACCAGTGGTTCATCCCATTCCATGCTTTGCTGTTGTTTTAGTTGCATGTGGTCATCTGGTGTATCTGTAACTTGAGTATTTTGTTCAAGTGCAGCCATTCTCATTTCATAACACACCACCTGAATGGCTTGAGCGACATTCAGAACGCCATACTCAGGATTGACTGGGATGGTTAAGTGGTAATTGGCTAAGGCCAGTTCTTCGTTGGTCAGTCCACGATCTTCACGACCAAAAACGATGGCAACATGTTGTTCTTTGCTAGCTGCCTGTAATGCTTCTTTTGCCGCAGGGCGAACATCGAGCAATGGCCAAGGAATGGTGCGACTACGGGCACTGGTACCGAAGACGATATGACAATCCTGAATGGCTTGTTCCAGCGTCTCAACAATCTCAATCTGTTCAATTAAATCCTGTGCACCCGCTGCCAAAGCATCAATATCGGGATGTGGATAGGTTTTCGGTGCAACCAATACGAGCTTGGATAAGCCCATGGTTTTCATTGCACGTAAAGCACTACCAATATTGGCTGGTAGGGTGGTATTGACCATGACAATACGGACATGATCCAAATGTTTGGACACGTTATTTGAGTCAAACTGGTTCATATATTATCCAGAATTAAGAGTATTGAGAGACTTCTGCCTGATAGAGATCAAGCGCTTCATCCATTGACATGTTGTCAGGTGGCGGTGCGATGTTTGCCACTTTCGGTGCTTCTGCAACTTTGGCTGCTTTAGATTTCACTTGGTATTCGATCGCAATTGCTTCTTTACCAAAATAATCCCGCAACTTGCTTAGCAACTCATCCAGTGGTGCAACTTTCCATTGTGGGCCGAGGTGTAGCTCGGCGGTTGCAAAACTTTGCTCAAGCTGGATTTGCAGGCCAATATGCTGGCACATATCAACATTACAATAAGGTAAAAGAATCGCTTGTAAATCTTTTGCTAAAGTTTTGCTCATCAGGTCTTGCGCTAAACGAACCTGAATACTTTGGGCACGTTTCTGGCGAATTTCATTTAAACTGAATGCCTTACTTAACCGTGCCATTGGGCGGTCAAAGCCTTCACGTTCGTAGATTTCGCCTTCAATCACCACCACTTGTTCCAAGCGAACCACTTCTTTGTAGCGTTGGAAACGCTCATGGTTACAGCTAATTTCGACACGGGCTGTACCATCATCCAGTGTGATCATAATGCGGTTTGGGAAGTTGGCAATATCAACAACTAAACCTGCAAAAACCGTAGTAACACCACGACGTGTCGGGGTCAGTTCATTCAGTTTTGCTGAAATGAATGATTTTAATTCAGGACGATAGACATCAATCGGGTGACCTGTAAGGTAGAGACCCAGCGTGTCTTTTTCACCTTTAAGACGAACTTCGTCTGACCAAGGTTTCACGGGTTTGGCTGGTTTACGCTGAACTTCTTCAACTTCACCAAACAAGTCCATAATTCCTGTTTCACGGTTACTGCGCGCTTGTTCAGCTGCTTGCACGGCTTCTGGCAATTGTGCCATTAAGCTTGAACGTTCAATGCCGAGACAATCCAGCGCACCCGCACGGATCAGGGCTTCTAGAGTACGTTTATTGATTTTTTTCAGATCAATACGATGACAGAAATCGAATAAATCCTTGTAAGGGCCTTCATTGATGCGTGAGTCGATGACCGATTGCATCGCTTGCTCACCAACGCCTTTAATTGCACCTAGGCCATACACAATGGTTGCTTCATCGCTGGCATGGAAATGATACAAAGACATATTCACAGACGGTGGTAGCACTTCCAGCTTGTTATTACGGCAGTCGTCGATCAGGAACACGATACTGTCGGTATTCTGCATTTCCGAAGATAATACGGCTGCCATAAATTCAGCAGGATAATGCGCTTTTAACCAAGCGGTGTGGTAGGCAACAAGGGCATAGGCTGCGGCATGGGATTTGTTAAAACCATAACCTGCGAACTTTTCCATATAGTCGAAGATATGGTTGGCAGTTGCTTCATCAATATCTTTTTTCGCAGCACCTTCAATAAAGATCTGGCGCTGTTTGACCATTTCTTCAGGTTTCTTTTTACCCATGGCACGACGAAGTAAGTCCGCACCACCGAGTGTATAGCCTGCACAGAACTGTGCTGCCTGCATTACCTGTTCTTGGTAAACCATAATCCCGTAGGTTGGTTCTAATACGCCTTCAAGCAGGGGATGAAGATACTCAAACTCACCGCCATGCATACGATGGATAAAGTCAGGAATAAGATCCATCGGGCCCGGACGATACAAGGAAACGAAGGCAATAATCTCTTCAAATTTGCTTGGTCGTGCTTCCTTCAACATCTTTTTCATGCCGACGGATTCAAACTGGAATACCGCAGTTGTATTTGCCTCGGCAAACACCAGATAAGCATCTTTATCGTCTAAAGGAACATTGGAAATGTTCAGTGGTATCTCGGATTTGATCCGCTTGTTGATATTCTGAACCGCATCTTCAATCACCGTCAGGTTACGTAGGCCCAAGAAGTCGAATTTAACCAGACCCGCAGCTTCAACATCATCTTTATCATATTGTGCTACGCGGTTGGTACCATCGGCATCACAAAGAACGGCTGAGTAATCGGTAATTTTACCGGGTGCAATAACAACACCACCGGCATGCTTACCTGTATTACGCGTGATACCTTCTAACTTAAGTGCCATTTCCCAGATTTCAGCGGCATCATCATTGTCTGGATTGGACGGGTTGGTGACGATGTCTTTGAGCTGCGGTTCCATGTCAATCGCAGTCGCTAGATCGACACCCAGTGGCTTGGTTGGAACCATTTTAGAAATACGGTCAGCCAGACCATAGGATTTACCCAAGACACGGGCTACATCTCGAATCGCACCTTTTGCCGCCATGGTACCAAAAGTGGCAATCTGTGAAACCGCTTGACGACCATAATTCTGTGCAACGTATTCAATCACACGGTCACGACCTGCAATACAGAAGTCGACGTCAAAGTCGGGCATCGAGACACGTTCCGGGTTTAAGAAACGTTCAAAGAGTAGGTCATAACGTAGCGGGTCAAGATCGGTAATTTTTAAGCTATATGCAACCAGTGAACCCGCACCTGAACCACGACCTGGACCCACAGGCACGCCATTATTTTTGGCCCATTGAATGAAGTCCATGACGATGAGGAAGTAACCTGGGAATCCCATCTTGAGAATAATATCGACTTCATATTTGATCCGCTCATCATAAGGTTTGCGAATCTCGGCCCAGTCTTCGTCACGTTCAGCGATCGGATAAAGAACATTTAAGCGTTCTTCTAAACCTTCACGGGACAAATGCTCGAAATAGGTGTCGATGGTATACCCATCTGGAATCGGGAAATCAGGTAAGAAATAAGTTCCGAGCTGTAATGCAACATTACAACGTCTTGCAATATGGTAAGTGTTTTCAATTGCACTCGGAATGTCTGAAAATAGCTCAGACATTTGTTCGCCAGTTTTAAAATATTGTTCAGGGCTATAATTTTTCGGGCGTTTATCATCGCCAAGTACATAGCCATCTGCAATACAAACGCGGGCCTCATGGGCCTCAAAATCTATTTGTTCAACAAAGTGCACATCATTATGGGCAACAACACCAATCTGATATTTGGCGGCCAGTTTCACGGCTTGCTGAATAAAATCTTCTTCGCCTACACGTTCAGTACGCGTTAAGGCCAAATAGACACGATTGCCAAATTTCTCAATCCATGCTTCCAGTAAAGGTTCAGCTTTTTGTGGATTGGAAGAGCAGAGCATTTTGCCCACATCACTATGTTGGCCTAGCAAGATAATCAGGTCTTCTGCTTGTTCAAGTACCCATTCTTTTTGTACGCATGGGATACTTAACTGTTGGCCTTCGATAAAACCGCGTGACACGATTTCAGTCAGATTACGCCACCCAGTATTGCTCATTGCCAGTAAAGTTGCGCGATGTTCAGCATCATTGAGGCGAATAACACTGCCTAAAACGGGCTTGATCCCTTTTTTTAGACATGATTCGTAAAATTTTACTGCTGCGTGCAGGTTGGATAAGTCTGTGAGTGCCAGAGCTGGCATCTCATCTTTTACGGCAGCCTTGACCAAATCAGGTATGCGAACAATCGATTCTGTAATCGAAAACTCTGTATGGATACCGAGATGAACAAACCGCATAGAAGGACTATCCTTTTTCAAACCAACGCATAGTTTAGCATGCAAACCGAAAATGACATGCTTAATATTTTGGCAAACCGTGTGTTTGCTTTGTTATTTTGCTCAAAAGTTAAAAATTAGTTTTTGATTTTTTCTATGTGTGGCCTAGTTTTACATACGAACTAGACCGAGCGATGGCTTATCTGTCATGTTTAATATGAAAAGCGCTTACACGAGTAAAAGATATCCTATTGCTCTGAATATGCTGAGAAACTACATCAAAGTAAAGCTGCACTGTTTGGAATTTGGCTGTGCAAAAAGATATTTGATTCTGATTCAAAATCTAGGGCGCTGCTGTGGAAAGCGATCTAAAATCTAGACAACACATCTAAAGATTGAATATAAAAAAATCCCCCTGAATTAGGGGGAGTTTGTATTAACGCATTTTTGCCAAGAAGCGGCCTAAGCGATTGATGGCTTCCCGAAGCTCATTTTCAGCTGGCAGGAATACTACACGGAAATGATCTGGCGTCGGCCAGTTAAAGCCTGTGCCTTGTACCAATAATACTTTTTCCGCTTTTAACAGATCCAGCATCAGTTTTTCATCATCTTCAATTGGATAAACTGCTGGATCGAGTTTAGGGAAGCAGTACATTGCGCCATCAGGTTTAACACAGCTAAGACCTGGAATTTCATTCAGCATTTCCCAAGCAATATTACGCTGTTCGTATAAACGGCCACCTGGGCGAATCAAATCGTTAATTGATTGATATCCACCTAATGCAGTTTGAATCGCATATTGAGCTTGGTGGTTGGCACATAAACGCATTGAAGCCAGCATATCCAAACCTTCGATATAGTCTGCTGCACGTGCTTTATTGCCTGTAATCGCCATCCATCCTGCACGATAACCTGCAATACGATAAGCTTTTGATAAGCCATTGAAGGAAATACACAGTTGATCGCCAGCCAATGCAGCTACAGCCACATGCTCGATGCCGTCATAAACGATTTTGTCGTAGATTTCATCTGCAAATAAAATCAGGTCATGCTTTTTCGCCAATGCAACAATTTGCTCTAATACATGACGTGGATAGACTGAACCTGTCGGGTTGTTTGGATTGATAATCACAATACCACGGGTGTTTGATGTGATTTTGCTTTCCATATCCGCAATGTCAGGATACCAGTAGTTTTCAGAATCACATTTATAATGAACTGCGCTACCGCCAGACAGATTTACCGCTGCCGTCCATAAAGGATAGTCAGGCATTGGCACCAGCATTTCATCACCATCATCCAGCAAGCCTTGCATTGCCATAACAATAAGTTCAGATACGCCGTTGCCCACATACACATCATTGACGTGCATATCAAAAACGCCTTTCTGCTGGTAGTACTGGCAGATCGCTTTACGTGCAGGGAAAATACCCTTTGAATCGGTATAGCCAATTGCATTCGGCAGGTTTAAAGCCACGTCATTAATAATTTCTTGTGGGGCTTCAAAACCAAAAGGTGCAGGGTTGCCGATATTCAGCTTGATAATCTTGTGTCCTTGCTCCTCCATTTCATTGGCGGCGCGCAGTACAGGTCCACGGATGTCGTAACAAACATGCTCAAGCTTGGATGATTTTTTAATTTCTCGGCTTGATTGATGAGACTGGGGAACAACAGTACTTTTAGACATAGCAGGATTCACTTTTGCATATCGGTATAAATAACTTTTAAAGGTTTCAACTGTTACCAGATTCAGGTCGTGCTGATCTCTCAGTAATTCAACAATTTTTTCATGGGTAAAACCTGATTGTTGATATTGTCTGATGGTTGGTAATAAGTTTTGAAACACCACACTTTTTTTCTGAGACATTTTTTGTCCTATACAACCGTGCGAAACAAGAATATCACTATATTTGCTCACGCAAAAGACAATATTGTTAAAATTTGCTTACTTTAAATATTTAATTTGCTTTCTTTTTGCTATTTTTGATTTAGATGCTTAAACTTCAACAAATTATACGATCTGAGACTAGAGTTTTTTTTGCGAATGGCGTAAATATAAAATCTGATCATCATGATATTTTTAACATCAGAATAAAAGGTGCAGGTTATGGGAAAAGTGAATAAAACAGACCGAGAATGGCAACGAGAGTTATCCGCAGAAGAATATCGCATTACCCGTCAGAAAGGCACAGAACCCGCATTTACAGGACAATATTGGAATAATAAGCAACATGGTACTTATGTTTGTCGTTGTTGTGGTGCGGAATTATTTTCTTCCGATACAAAATACGATAGCGGCTGTGGCTGGCCGAGCTTCTTTAAGCCGATTGATAGTGTTGCAATAGAAGAACATGAAGATTTATCGCATGGTATGGTCAGAACAGAAATTGTCTGCCATGATTGCGATGCACATTTGGGCCATGTGTTTGAGGATGGTCCACAGCCGACAGGACTGCGTTATTGCGTGAATTCGGCATCATTACAACTTAAAACAGATGAGAAGAATGACGAGGAAACTTATCCATGAGTAACATTTATCAGTTTGAAGCTGAGTTGTTAGAGGGAGAAACAAAAGCGCTCGCTGATTATAAAGGCAAGGTCATGCTGATTGTAAATACTGCAAGTAAGTGTGGTTTTACCCCGCAGTTTGCTGGATTAGAAAAACTTTATGAAAAATATAAATCTCAGGGACTAGAAGTATTAGGATTTCCATGCAATCAATTTGGAGGACAGGATCCGGGCACCAATAAAGAAATCGGAACCTTTTGCCAGCGTAATTATGGCGTCAGTTTCCCCATGTTTGCCAAAGTCGATGTGAAAGGGCCTGAAGCACATGTGATTTTCCGTTATTTAACCCGTGAAGCGAAAGGGCTTTTAGGTAGTCGGAATATCAAATGGAATTTTACGAAATTTTTAGTTGGTCGTCATGGTGAAGTGCTAGAGCGTTATGCACCAACGACTAAGCCAGAAGCCTTAGAAGCAGATATTGAAAAAGCTTTAGCCCAGAAATAATCTGTTTTGGCTTTGAGTTAAATCATTTTGAACTCCACTGTTGAGTTTTGGAATCATCCTGACATGCCGTATGTTGAAACGCGTAGGGCATGTCAAAGTCGAATCTGTTATAAATCGCATAGTCATCCCACCTTTTCAATCGGCGCCGTAGATGCCGGGCAGAGCCATTTTTCCAGTTCTTTTGCTTCAGAGCAGCTGATTCAGGCGGGGAGTGTCGTAGTTATTCCTGCTCATGTTGAACATTCATGTAATCCTTTGCCTCAACAGGCTTGGAGTTACCAAATGATGCATCTTGATGCAGCATGGCTTGCTGGACTGATCAATGAATTACAACAGGAAATGGATCTGCATTTGGATTTAAGCAAATCCTATGTGCCGCAACTCAAACCCATAATTCTCCATGATCTGGATATTTACGTCGCATTTACTGGATTAAATCAGGTATTGTTTGATCCGCTGATTCCAAGATTAGAAAAAGAACAATATCTAATTAAGACTTTAACTGAAATGTTAATACCGAATTTTCATTGGGAAAATATTGGGGCGGCAGGTTATTTCCAGCCATATTTACCGCGCTTAACTGAGTGTCTGAATAGCAGTATGGATGATTTATCGCTACAGCAACTGGCTGATGAATTACAGATGAGCCGTTATGCGTTAATTCGGTTATTTAAGCATTATTTGGGTTTAACGCCACATGCCTATCAATTAAATCAAAAGGTGAATCAGGCACGCTTACGCTTGCGTCAGGGCTGTGATCTGGCTCAACTGGCGCATGAGCTGGAGTTTACTGACCAAAGCCATTTTCATCGTGTCTTTAAACAATATACGGGTGTCACCCCAAAACAATATTCTAAAAAATCTTAGCTCCCGCAATTTTATACAAGAATAAAGTTTTCAGCTTTTTTAAGCTGGCTCTCCTTCATTTGGAGAGAAGGTATGGAGCTTTTTTTAACGATCGTGGTGACTCATTTTATTGCTTTGCTGACGCCGGGTGCTGATTTCTTTTTAATTTTAAAAACACTGATGCAAAGTAAAATAAAGGCAGCACGATTGACTTGTATGGGAATTGCATTAGGCAATGCCATCATTCTGCTGGTGATTTATTGCAGTCTGTTTCTGTTGGGTCAGGTCAATACTGAAATACTGGTCGCGATGAAATGGTTAGGTGTCCTTTATTTTGCTTATCTGGCGGTTCAATGTTTTGGTGCGGCGCGTTCCGCACAGATCATCCCTAACACTGAGCTGGAAGATGTTGCAGCGTCGCAAAATAAGGCTCAATTTACGCACTTTTTACTGGGTTTAGGTTCAAGTCTACTCAATCCCAAAAACCTGATGTTTTATTCGGTCTTGGTGATTCTGGTTTATCCGCAATATAATTTTTTGCAAAACTTTTTGGTCTGCGTCTGGATGGTGGGCTTGGTACTGAGCTGGAATCTGGCGATGGTTAAACTGATGAATGCAACCATTTATCTGTCATGGTTAAATCAGCATATTCATTATTTATATTATCTGGCGGGCAGTAGCTTTCTCTTTTTTATGCTGGTACTGATTTTATCCTAAACATAAAAAAGACGATCAAATGACCGTCTTTTTTATTAAATGCTATTGGGATGGTTTAATAGGTTGAGGCTCGGTTTTCCTGAAACTATGTATCTTGCGATTAATATCGTCAATAAAGGTATACACCACAGGAATCACCAGTAATGACAAGAAGGTACTGGTAATCAAACCTCCAATCACGGAAATCGCCATAGGCGCACGGAAGCTCGGATCTGTACCAATACCTAAGGCGATTGGCAACATACCTGCACCCATTGCCAGCGTGGTCATGATAATCGGGCGTGCCCGTTTATGGCAAGCATCCAGCAGGGCATTGAAGCGGGAATAATGCTTCTCATCTCTAGCAATAATGGCGTAATCCACCAATAGAATCGAGTTCTTGCTGGCAATCCCCATCAACATAATCAGACCGATCAAGCTTGGCATCGAGAAACTGCTTTTCGCTAATAGTAACATCACGAATGCACCGCCAAGCGATAAAGGTAAGGCCACCAGAATGGTAATCGGTTGCAGGAAGTCTTTGAATAACAGCACCAGTACCACATAAATACACAATACGCCTGTTAGCATCGCCAGACCAAAGCTTGAGAACAGTTCCTGCATGACTTCGGCATCACCAATATTGGTACGTTTCACCGTTGGGGGCAGATTCTTCATGGTTGGGAGTTGGTCAACTTTTGCGGCGATATCTCCCAGCGGCTGATTATTCAGCTCAATGGTAAAGTTGATATTACGTAGACGGTTAAAGCGGTCAATTTGTGATGGGCCACTTTCAATGTTGACATCAGCAATGGTGCCTAACATGACGGGGCCATGACTGCCTTTGACCATTAAGCGTTTCATCAGCTCCTGATCCTGACGTGCTGATAGCGGTAGCTTGATCACCACAGGAATCTGACGTTGTGACAGGTTTAACTTGGCTAGATTCTGGTCAAAATCACCTGCAGTTGCGATACGCAAAGTCTCTGCAATATCATAGGTGGTGACACCTAAATCAGCCGCTTTGGCAAAATCAGGACGAATCACCAATTCAGGACGAATCAGGGCAGCACTTGAGGTGATACTTCCCACATTTGGAACAGTTCGTAATTCACGTTCAAGGCTACGTGCTGTCGCCATTAATGTATCGGGATCATCGCCAGAAAGTGCAATTTGATATTGGCTATTGTTGCCTGCAAGTCCGACTTGGATGCGAGCACCAGGCAATGGTGCCAGACGCTGTCGCAATTGGTCTTCAATGTCTTGCAAGCTGGCACTACGATCAGAACGCTCCGTAGTTTGAATGGTTAAAGTGGCTTTACGTGGTTCACCCGATGCGCCACCTGAAAATGGATCTGTTCCCGCAGCACCACCACCAATGGTGGTATAGATACTTTTAATTTCAGGATGATCTTTAATCAGGTTACGTGCGTATTCAGCCGTTTTAAGCGTATCTCCAAATTGGGAGCCGGGTGTTAATTCCAGACGAACCTGTGTTTGTCCTGTATCTGGTGGAGGCACAAACCCAGTCGGTAATAAGGGAATCAACATGACCGAGGCAATAAAGAAGGCAATTGCGCCGCCTAAAGTGATCCAGCGGTGATTGAGACACCAAGTGACCAGACGCATATAACCACGCATGACTTTGCCATCTTTGGCACGATCTTTCGCTAAACGTACTGTACCTTGATCTGCCGCCGTTTTGGCATCGGAAGCATCGTCCTGTTGTTCGACTTTGCCGATCCAAGGCTTCAGGATATAGGCAGACATCATTGGAGTGAGTAAACGTGCAACCAAGAGGGAAGCAAAAATTGCCAATGCTGCTGTCCAGCCAAACTGAACAAAGAATTTTCCTGCAATCCCACTCATAAAGGCCGTTGGAAGGAATACGGCAATCAGGGTAAAAGTGGTGGCAATAACGGCCAGACCAATTTCATCTGCGGCTTCCATCGCGGCTTCATACGGTGTCTTGCCCATGCGCAGATGCCGGATGATATTTTCAATTTCAACAATCGCATCATCGACCAGAATACCCACCACCAGTGACATGGCCAGTAGCGTCACGGTATTGAGGGTAAAACCAAAGAAATACATGCCGATCATGGCGGGTAGGATGGACAATGGCAGGGCCGTTGCTGCAATAATCGTGGCACGCCAGTCGCGTAAGAATAACCACACCACCAAGATTGCCAGAATAGCGCCTTCATACAAGAGCGACATTGAGCCTTCGTAATTGTCGACTACAGGATTGACGAAGTTAAACGCTTCGGTGATCTTGATATCTGGATGTGCCGTTTTCAGTTTATCCAGTGCTTCAGTAACACCTTTTTGCACATCAACTTCACTGGCCCCTTTACTACGGGTGATTTCAAAACCAATGACGGGTTGTCCATTTAACAGTGCAGCCGAACGTCTTTCCGCAATCCCATCCCGAACAGTGGCAACCTGATCCAGACGAATATGCCGACCATCACTCAACGCAATATCCATTGCACCAATTTCATCGGCTGTTTTGACTGTGGCAATGGTCCGAATGGATTGTTCACTGCCACCGATTTTGGTTTGACCACCCGAGGCATCTTGCTGGATTAAGCGCAGTTGACGGGTTATGTCTGTCGCCGTTGCATTTAGCGCCAAGAGTTTTTCAGGATCAAGTTCAACATCAACCTGACGTGTGACACCACCCACACGTGCTACTGCACCAACACCTTTGACTTGGAGCATGGCGCGGGCAATATCGTAATCCACAAACCAAGACAGTGCTTCTTCATCCATCTTGGGCGACTGGATGGTATAGGTCAGAATAGGTGAGCCAGACAGGTTAATCTTACTGACAATTGGATCTCGTAAATCAGCAGGTAAATCTGAACGGACTTGTGACACGGCATTACGCACATCATCCACTGCTTCCTGCAAGGGTTTTTCCAGCTGGAACTCGGCAGTAACGGTGACAACACCATCCTGAATATTGGTGTACTGGTTTCTGAGTCCTTGCAGGGTCGCAATCGAGTTTTCGATTTTACGTGCTACTTCGGTCTCAAGTTGTGGCGGCGCAGCACCCGGAAGGGCAGCGGTTACAGTCACCATGGGTAGTTCAATATCTGGGAACTGCTGGATCTTCATCCATTTAAAGCATAATAATCCTGCCAATCCCAGCATGATAAATAACAGGATGCCAGGAATTGGATTTCGGATCGACCAAGCGGAGAAATTCATATTATTTCTCCTGTGTGGTCACGAGCTGTTTGGTGAGTGGTGTGTCTGGAATGTCTTTGGCAATACTGACAAGATCACCATCTGCCAAGAAACCTGTGCCTGAAGACACCACTTTGACATTCGGTGCCAAATCTAAAATTTCAACCCGATCGCCTAGACGACGCCCAACATTGACTTTCTGTTGAGTCACACGATTTTTGTCATTGACCGTAAACACATAAGAAAAACCATCGCGTAACAACAGCGCTGTTTGTGGAACGGTTAATGCGAGTTTCTGGCCTAAATCAAATTCACCTTTGACAAACATCCCCATGCGTACAGCCTGTGTAGTTGGAATATCCACATACACCAGTCCATAACGGGTTTGTGGATCAATCACAGGTGCAATCATTCTCACTTTACCTGTCACGGCGGGTTGGGCTGGATCAGGTGAAATGATATGTGCTGTCATGCCTTGTTTGAGCTTATACAAATCAGCGGTGGTCACTTCTGCGCGCCATTCCAGACGATGGTCGCGAATCAGACGGAAAAGTTCCTGTCCAGTTTGCGCTAATGAACCTACCGTAGCAGTTCGTGCTGAAATGACACCATTGTCAGGCGAAACCACTCTGGTTTGAGCTAAACGTAATTGATTACTTTCAATCTGTGCTCTAGCTGCATCTAGCTTGGCTTGAGCAGTGGCTTGAGATGTTTGATATTGGGTAGCTTCCTGAGCTGAAATGGCACCTGTGTTCTTGAGTTGCTGAATACGTTTGTTATTGGTGATGGCATCGGTAAGCACAGCTTGTGCTTCTGCATAACTGGCTTTCGCTGCTGCGAGATCGGCACGGATGGTTTCACTGTTAATCTCCGCTAAAACCTGACCGCGTCGTACTTCATCACCAACATTGACATTCACCCGAGTCAGACGCTGGCCAGAGAGTTCACTACCAATCACTACTTCTTGCCATGCAGCAATATTGCCATTCGCCGTAAATGTCTGTTTCCAGTTTTGCTGTTGAGGAGAAACCACGGTAACGGTGAGTGCCGCTTTCTGTGCGGTAGTATCGGCATTTTTTTGCTGTTTCGCAGCTGTTGTTTTTTTAGCAGTTCCAGTCTGCCAAACCACGATTACAATAATTAAAAGTACAACAACGATTGCTAAAATGAGCCAACCCTTTTTCTTTATTTTCTTGGGAGTTTGAGAAGTCATCTTTCCATAGTCATCAAGTTTTGATGGCTAAGTATAGACGAAGATTTCAACAGTAGGTCAAGATGCAATGGACAGATAAAAAAATTAATAAAGCTGCCCATTTTGCTTACCTTTTACCTAAGAAAATAAGTGACTTTATTCACATTGATACATTTTAGTTTGACCCAAAATGATAAGCCCTTTTTATAAAGGCAATAGTCGGTTGGATACTACATTTTTCATGACAATGGTCGAGGTCAGACGTTGTACATTTGGCAAAGCAGAGAGACTGTCGTCATAGAGCTTCTGGAAACTTGCCAGATCTTTGGCAACGACATGCAGTAAATAGTCAGGATTTCCGAATAAACGCTGCGCCTGAATCACATTGGCAATTTCAGTGACTTTTTCTTCAAAGCTGGACAGGGCAGTTTTATCGCCATCTTTCAAGGTTACAAAGATAATCGCAGAGAAATTGAGACCGATTTTTGAGGCTTCCAGATCAGCGTGATAACCTTTGATCACGCCACTTTCTTCTAAAGCTTTGACGCGACGATGGCAAGGAGACAGGCTTAAGCCGATTCTTTCCGCCAATTCGGTGATAGATAATCGTCCATTTGCCTGTAGTTCAGCAATAATTTTCTTATCGATGCGATCCACTTGGAAGAATCTCCCTATTGGCGTTAAATAAATAGAAGTATTTGGAATAACATTTTTACCATTAAAGCATATCCTTTCTCAACAATCTTCACCAAATGGTGAAAAAGAAAGCTATTAAAAATAGCGTTGCTGATGCAGGAAGGGCTTGGCTTATGGAACTCAGTGTAATTTTTGCTTTCTGGTGTGTTTCGATCTTATTTGTGTTAACGCCAGGTGCAGACTGGGCCTATGCCATTCTTGCAGGCATTAAGGGGAATTTTGTCTTAAATGCGGTGACTGGCCTGATTTTGGGACATTTTATTGCAATCTTGTGTGTGGCTGCTGGGGTAGGTGCATTACTGCAACATTATCCAATACTGTTAACCACCATGACGATTTTAGGTGCCTGTTATCTGCTATGGATGGGTGCAAATTTATTGATTCATCCTGCTACCATTTCGAGTGATCATAATGAAACACAAACCTTAGATTCGGCACGTTCGTGGTTGCTGAAAGGTGTGGGGATTAGTGGGTTAAATCCCAAAGTCTTATTGCTGTTTTTTGCTTTATTGCCGCCGTTTATTCATCCTGAAATGTCTTTTGCACCCACAACCCAGATTATTTTGCTGGGTATGATTCACCTACTCAGTTGTGCAGTCGTTTATGTGCTGGTGGGAATTGCAGCGAATAAACTTTTGGCAACGCGTCCAATGGCTGTGAAAGTCGTCAGTCGGGTTTCTGGTGGCCTGATGGTGATGATCTCGATCATTTTATTTATAGGGCAGCTTGGCTAAGAAAATAGTGAAATTTCTTAAGAATAGATGGCTTTAAATTTTATATTGATTGAATTCAGTCTGTTAATTTTAATGCCGTTTAAGTCTGGAAAAATCATGAAATTATGGAATGGCATATATAGATAAAAAATAGTGTAAAACGTATTAATTCTCATTTATTATGCGGTTTTTTAAAGTCGGCTGAAATAAATCATGGGTAGAAAACTTAAACCATTAGTATTGATGATGACATGCGCTTCGATGGGGACAACGGCTGTTTTTGCAGATGAAGTGCAACAGGGGCAAGCAGCGGATGCAACCGTGACATTAAATACAATTCGTATTACTGCGAGTGCGGATGCTTCAGCAGATGGTTTAATGGATCCTTTTGCAGGTGGACAAGTTGCTAGCGGTGGTCGCGTCGGGATCTTTGGTAATCAGAAGAATCTGGATACACCCTTCAACTTAACCAGTTATACCAATGAATATATTCAGTCCAAGCAAGCTAAAAGTGTAGGGGATGTATTAAAGGCTGATCCAAGCGTTCGTGTTGGGCGTGGCTTCGGAAACTTTCAGGAATCTTATTACATCCGTGGTTTTAATTTAGGTTCGGATGATACCGCTTATAATGGTCTATATTCGATTCTGCCACGCCAATATATTCCAGCAGAGCTATTTGAACGTGTCGAAGTGCTTAAAGGTGCTTCATCTTTCTTAAATGGTGCGATGCCGGGCAATGGCGGAATTGGTGGGGCAATTAATCTATTGCCAAAACGTGCAGGTAATGAACCATTAAATCGTGTTACGGTTGGTACAGATTTTAACGGTGGCCAAATTGCCAGTGATATGTCTCGTCGCTTTGGCGAAAACCAAGAGTTTGGTGTCCGTGTAAACACCGCTTATCATGGTGGCAATACCAGCGTTGATGATGAAAAAAACTCATTAGGTCTGGCTTCAATTGGTCTAGACTACCGTGGTGATCGCCTACGTTTATCTGGAGATATGGGCTATAGCAATAATCGTTTAACTGCGACACGGCCTAATATTTCACTTGCAGGTTTGACTGAAGTGCCTGCTGCAATAAAGGCGAGTCGTAACTATGCACAAAAATGGACCTATTCCAACGAAGAAGATGTGTTTGGAAGTTACCGTGCAGAATATGATTTAAGTGATGCGGTGACTGCCTATGCAGCCTATGGCTTCCGTCATGGTGAAGAGCAAAATAGTCTGGCAAATCCGACTTTAACCAATGTCTCTAATGGTGATGCGAAATATTCACGCTTTGACAATGGTCGGGTCGATATGGTGAATACTGGTGAAATTGGTATTCGCGGTAAGTTACAGACTGGTTCTATCCAGCATAATCTAGTGTTATCAGGCTCTGCATTCCAGCAAAATACCCGTAATGGCTGGGCCATGAGCGGAAGTGACACCACTAATATTCTGCATCCAGATTATAGCAATGCACCTGAATTGACGATTGGTAATCCAGAGCGTGTCAATGATCCTAAGCTTGGCACACGTACCCGTCTAAGAAGTGTCGCGATTGGGGATAATATTTCTGCGCTTGATGATAAGTTGATCGTGATGCTGGGCGCGCGCTATCAAAAGATCATGCAGGAAACTTATAACTATCAGACCGATGGAAGTAAAATCAATCCAGCATATAATGAGGCGAAATGGACGCCTGCTTTAGGTGTGACTTATAAACTGACGCCAGAATTTTCTGTGTATGCAAACTATATCGAATCATTGGCGAAAGGGTTAAGTAATACTACAGTGGATGTCACAACAACACTTAAACCTTTTGTTGCCAAGCAAAAAGAAATTGGTGCTAAATACGAAAATGATCGTTTAGGTGCGAGTATCAGTTTATTTGACATTAATAAGCAGCGTGGTGTCTTGCAAGATGGGGTGTTTAGTGATGCAGGTGAATACGTTCATCGTGGTGTCGAGCTAAATACCTATGGCAAGCTGACTGATTCAATTACGGTATTGGGCGGTGCATCGTGGCTACACGCCAAGCAAAAGAATACAGGGTCTGCCTTATATGATGACAATAATGAAGTTGGTGTGCCAAAGTTTCAAGCCAATTTAGGTGCTGAATGGGCATTGCCAGTTCCGCAAGATATCTCCTTAAATGCACAATTGACTTATACAGGTTCGACTTATGCAAGTCTGGATAATAAGTTAAAAGTGAATGACTGGACTACGCTGGATATCGGTGCAAACTATAAAACCCAGCTTGGACAAACACCAACCACTTTTAACTTTAAAGTGAATAATGTCTTCAATAAAGATTATTGGTCTTCTGTTGGCTTATCTGACAATATCAATAGCACTTCAAATACCAATAATGGTTATGTTGTAGCAGGTCTACCGCGTACCTTTATGCTCAGTGCAAGTTTTGATTTCTAATTTATAGCGCTAAAAAAATCCCCGAATATTCGGGGATTTTTTATTTATAGAACGGCTTTCAGACGTTTGACCACTTCTTCACACTGGGCTAAATCTGCAACCAGCGCCATGCGTACATGACCTTCACCCGGATTGCCTTGTTCAGTCTCGCGAGACAGATAACGACCCGGTAAAACTTTAATATGTGCTTTTTCCATCAACATCTTGGCAAAAGTTTCATCATTATCCACTTTTAACCAATAATAAAAGCCCGCATCTGGTTTTTGTAACGGCAATAAATGACCGAGTTCAGACTGGAATAAATCAAATTTAGCACGGTATTGCTGGCGGTTTTCTTCAACGTGCGCTTCATCATTCCATGCTGCGATTGAAGCCAGTTGATTTTGTACGGGCATTGCAGCGCCGTGATAGGTGCGGTATTGCAAATAAGGTTTCAATAAAGCTGCATCACCAGCAACAAAGCCAGAGCGCATACCCGGCAGGTTTGAGCGTTTAGAAAGTGAATGGAACACGATACAGTTTTTATAATCGTCACGACCCATTTCCGCACAAACTTCTAGCAGACCAATCGGTGCCTGATCAAACCAGAGTTCTGAATAGCATTCATCTGATGCAATTACAAAATCATATTGATCAGAAAGGGCGATCAGCTTTTTAAACTGTTCTTTTGATAGAACCGTTCCTGTCGGATTACCCGGGGTACAAACAAATAATAATGCTGTTTTTTCCCACACTTCCGCTGGGACTGCATCAAAGTCACCTAAGTAGCCATTTTCTTCGGTACAGTTAATGAAATAAGGTTTTGCACCTGCAAGTAGGGCAGCACCTTCATAAATTTGATAGAACGGATTTGGCATCACCACATAAGGCGCATCTTCACGTTTAATCAAGGCCTGTACAAAAGAGAAAATCCCTTCACGTGTTCCAGAAACGGGCAGGATATGATCCTCTGCACTGATCTGGTTCAGCTTAAAGCGATTAGTGAGCCATTGTGCAATACTTTGGCGCAGTTCTGGTAAGCCCTTACTGTTTGGATAGGTCGATAAATGAGCAAAATTATCAATAATTGCTTGCTTCACAAACTCTGGCGCTGGATGTTTTGGCTCACCAATTGATAAGGGAATCAATGGTAAATTGGCAGGTTGTACCTCTTTAAAAAGCTGGTTTAACTTTTCAAAAGGATAGGGATGCAATAACGACAAGCTAGAGTTCATTTAAACAGTTACCAAACAATAAAATTTAAGATGGATTACAAATTTGATTCGATGCTTCATCCAAAGCGGCTTTTAGTGTTTCCACAAAAGTTTTGACTTCTTCATCGGTGAGCAAGACACCATTTTTCTTGGTGACAAAGAAAATATCTTCTGCGCGTTCGCCCAAGGTCGCAATTCTTGCAGAATGGATATCCAGACCCTGTAGCATGAATAAGCCCCCGATACGCGCCAATAATCCGGGTTGATCCAGCGTTGAAATCTCGACCATATGTTGCTGTAAGGTCGGGTTCAGGACGATATCTACTGTATTCTGCACATCAAAATGACGTAAATGACGCGGGATACGGCGTTGCATAATCCCCGGATATTGGTCTGAATGGCTTAAGGCATCGACCAAGGCTGCTTTCACTTTGCGTTCGCGATCTGGATCGGTCAACAAAGTACCAAAACGATCAAGAACCAAATAGGTGTCTAGGCTGAATGATGTCGAAGCCGTAATAATACGGGCATCCTGAACATCCAGATTCATACGGTCTAATACGGCGACAGTTGTGGCAAATAGATTTGGTTGATCACGAGTATAGATAAAGATCTGTACCGCATCATCTGCTGCATTACGATGCGCACGTAATAACACCAGAGGTTCTGGGTTATCACCGTGTTGCAGAATCGCTTGGGTATGCCATGCAATTTCATTGGCTGATTCTTTAACAAAGTATTCATCGCCCAGTTCTTGCCAGACTTTCTCAACTTCAGCAAGGGAGAAGTCATTGACCAAGAGTTCACTGGCCGCAAATTTGGTGTCTTCAATCAGCATTTGATAATCGACTGGACGGCCCAAGCCTGAACGTATCACATCACGCGCATAGGTATACAGCTGACGCATTAATGATGCACGCCATGTATTCCAAAGCTTAGGATTCGTTGCATTAATATCAGCAACCGTGAGGGTATAGAGATAATCGAGATGCTCCATATCACCGACTTTTTCAGCAAAGTCTTTGACTTCATCTGGGTCAGAAATATCTTTCTTCTGAGCCGTGAGTGACATGAGTAAATGATTGTTGATCAGCCATGCCACCAGTTTGCATTCACGTTCGGTAAAACCATGTGTGCGACAGAATTCAATCGCATCAATTGCGCCAAGTTCACTGTGATCACCGCCACGACCTTTGGCAATATCATGGAAAATTGCAGCCATGTACACGATGTCATGGCGGGAAATACGTTGGAACACAGAACTTACGACGGGAAATTCTTTGGCGAATTCAGGTTCTTTAAAACGGCTCAAATTGCGGAGTAGCAATAAAGTGTGTGCATCGACAGTATAAATATGGAATAAGTCGTATTGCATTAACCCAGTAATCTGCCCAAATGCGGGAATGTAATTGCCTAGAACGCCGTAACGTTTCATCGCCACCATGGTGTTATATAAATGCGGTGAACGGATAATCGACATGAACAGGGCTTGATGTTCTGGATTGTCGCGGAAACGCTGGTCAATCCGTTTTGCTGCAAGTACCAGCAGACGTAAGGTACGGGCACGAATCCCAGTAATTTCTGGTCGATTCGCCAACAGATAGAACAACTCCAGAATTGCGCTTGGCTCTTCTGAAAAGACTTTGTGATGTTGAACCGCAAGCTTGCCATCGACAATTTTAAAACGTTCATTAATGTCGATAATGTGACGTTCATAATCAGGCAGGCGAGGTGTAATTACTGACTCATTGAAATAGGCCAGTAGCATTTCATTCAGCGTTGAAACTTGTTGCGCCGTCCGATAATAGCGCTTCATGAACTGCTCAACTGCAAAATTAACAGGCTGACCTTCTTCACGTACGTAGCCAAATTTTGCTGCAATATCACGTTGATATTCGAATAAAAGACGATTTTCGTCGCGTTTGGCAAGACGATGCAAATGGGTACGGATTTCCCATAAAAAGCTTTCCGCTTCTTCGAGTACACCGAGTTCAAATTCGGTAATAAAGCCCAAATGCACCAGATCATAAATACGATTAACACGGAAATGACGCTTGGCAATCCAGCCGATCTGGTTGATATCGCGAATACCGCCCGGGGCATTTTTAATATCAGGCTCTAAGTTGCTTTCCGTATTGTTGTGCTGTGCATAACGCTTAGCTTGTTCAGCCATTTTAGCATCATAGAAGGTTTGATCCGTCCATGTTTGCGCCACGATACGACGTGGCCATTTTGCCAGTTGCTGATTGCCAGTAATGAGTCGTGCTTCAATCAGCGTGGTCGCAACGGTCAAGTCATTAATGGCTTGTTCAACACAGTTTTGAATGGTACGAACACTGATGCCCGGTTTGAAATTACCAACATCCCATAAAGAAGAAATAAAGGTTGAGATCAGTTTTTCTTGTTCTTCACTGATTTCATCCTCAGATAAAATCATAATGTCGGTATCTGAATAGGGTAGCATTTCATGGCGGCCGTAGCCACCCACTGCAAATAGACCTAATTCAGTTTGATTTAAACCAGCATGATTCCAGAGAAAGATCAGCGCCTCATCAATCGAGTCTGAACGGGCGCCAATCACTTCACGAATCGGTTGCCCATTTTCATAACTCTCCTGTAATTGATTTTCTACATCCGTTCGCCATTGGTTAATGGCTTGAATATCATGATGACTGGTGACGTAGTTCAACAATGGAGAGGTATTGATCATGAAAATGGGTCTACTCAATAGGTTAAGAGTTAGTGTGTACGCTCACTTGGTCTGCGGCTTGTTGTGCTAATTCACGCGCAAGATCTGTGGTCTCAGCACGTGCAGTGGCAACGCCCATACGACGGCGTTTAAAGCCTTCTGGTTTTCCAAAGAGGCGTAAGTCTGTATCTGGATTTGCTAAAGCAAGATTCAAGCCAGCAAAGCTAAGGTTCTTCGCATCGACACCCGCATAGATGACTGCACTTGCTGCCACACTGTGACGCGCAGTATTTACAGGTAAACCTAAAATGGCACGGGCATGCAATTCAAATTCGCTTTGGAATTGTGAAGCCAAAGTCACGAGACCTGTATCGTGTGGGCGAGGTGAAACCTCACTAAACCAGACTTTATCGCCCTTGATGAATAACTCAACCCCAAAAATACCACAGCCACCTAAAGCTGTAGTTACTTTATTGGCAATACGTTTTGCTTCTTCCAGCGCGGCAGGCGTCATTTGTTGCGGCTGCCAGCTCTCGACATAATCGCCCGCATCTTGACGATGTCCGATCGGATCACAGAAATGGGTTTCAATTTCGCCCGTTTCTGGATTTTTAGCACGGACGGTAAGCAGGGTAATTTCAAAATCAAAATCAATTTGCGATTCAATAATCACGGTACCTTGATTAACACGACCGCCTTGCATTGCATAATCCCAAGCAGCGTCAACTTCATCAAAGCTCTTGACGCGAGACTGGCCTTTACCTGACGATGACATCACAGGTTTCACGAAGTTTGGATAACCAATGTCGTCACATGCGGCACGAAAACTTTCTAAAGTGTTGGCAAAGCGATAAGCTGAAGTTGGTAGACCAAGTTCTTCAGCAGCTAAACGACGAATTCCTTCACGGTTCATGGTGAGGTTCACCGCTTTAGCCGATGGGATGACCGTAGCCGTTTTATTTTGTTCGATTTCGACCAAGACTTCAGTGGCAATGGCTTCAATTTCAGGAACAATCAGATTCGGTTTGATCTTTTCAATCAGTTGTTTTAATTCGGCTGGATCGGCCATATTCAGGGTATAAGCATAGTGAGCCACTTGCATTGCCGGTGCGTGATCATAACGATCTGCGGCATGAACTTCGACACCCACGCGCTGTAAAGAAATTACAACTTCTTTACCAAGCTCTCCAGAACCTAACAGTAAAACCTTAAATGCAGAAGATTGAAGTGGAGTTCCAAGAGTGACGCTCATGCGAATAATCCTATCCTGAGTAATTTGTGTTTAAGCATAGCAGAACTTTTTGCTGAATTAAGCCTATATGACACAAAAAACATGCTTTTTGTTAGACAAAAATATTGTGGGTAAAGCCCTTTGATTTATTTAAACATTGACTTGATAATCTAGTTTTAATTCCTCCGCATTTTGCCCACGAATTCCCCAGTTGACTTTTGGTGTTTCAAAAATCGTGATTTCAACGTCTTGGGGTAAAATCCCACATTGTTGTTGAATATAAGTAAAAAGTAACTCGATTAAGTGTTTTTTTGCTTCTTTACTACGTCCTTCAAACATTGATATTTCGATAATCAGATAATTGTCACTGCGATCCTCTGGATAAATAAAATCGTTGGTCGCAAGACTGATAAAACGCTGAAATTTCTTTTCAACAGGATAATTCAAGCTGTCGACCAGCGCCTGATGAATGGCATGAGAAAGCTGGTTTCTAAACTGTTCAATTGTTTGTTGTAATGCATAAATTTTGATTTGTGACATAGGGATTTACTTCCTGATGAGGTATTGATTGTTTTATTGAAATTAAGACAGAAAAATTTAGCGCAAGATAAATCTGAAATCTTTCGCTGATATCGCAAAATTCTGTGCACGATAAAACAGTAACAATGATTGAGAATTATTCCCAAATTGACTAGCATAATGGCCTTATGTTTCATCGGCGATCTGATATGTCTAATCTAAACACTCGTGTAACAGCAATCATGTTGTGTAGTGCCTTTTTCTTGGCTGCTTGCGGGAACTCAGGTGATGAGCCAAAAGAGAAGGTAGAGATCAAGCCAGCGCCAAAACTCAATAATGATGCAACGACCTATGCCAATGCTGCATGGAAACTGATTAATGAAATTGATCCGATTGTTTATAACAAGCAAACGGCTGAAATTGAAGAGAAGATTAGAAAACCATTACGCCAGCTCAGCACTGATTGGCGGATCAATGTCAAAATGACAGACTCAGTGACCGAAGGGAAATATGCGCTTTGCCGTAAGGCATTGACCAGTCTGGATACTTGGGCGCGTGATGTGAAAGATAAGGAAAATGTATCTGCCCAAAAGCAGGCAGACTACGAGCGTGATAAAGCACAATGTAAAGATGCGATTGATAACCCTGCATTAGGAAATACCTCTCCTAAATAATTGGGTACATATAAAAAAGCGAGATCATTGATCTCGCTTTTTTATGGTTAAAGCTATCGTTGGATTATGAGGTTTTGACTGTTTTTGCCGCTTCCTGTTTGGCTTGAGTCGCTGTTGTACTCGCTACTTTTTTGGTTGCCGAAGCTGCCTTCATCGCTTCATGTTTAGTGGTGTCTTTGGCTTTAATGGCATCATGTTTTACGGTATGGGTTGCTTTGGTGGTTTCTTTTTTGGCTTTCACGACACCAGCTGCGACACATTTTCCACCTTTATGGTTTGGGCCAGTGCCACCCTGGAGTTGAGTTCCTTTTGGACATGCAAATGCGCTAGCACTTAATACGGTAAATAAGCCTGCTGTTAGAATTGTTGCGATTTTTTTCATGATTATCATCTGCGAGGATAAGCGATAATGCTTAGCTTTAATGTAGACGTGTTGAGATAAGGAAAGCAGACTGATTTTGTGAAATATTTTAGAGCATGCGTAGCATTTTATAGTGAGAGTTTGTCTTTTAATTTAGTGTTAAGTTTAAAAGCATATTGCAATCCAGAGCTTAATCATTAAGCTGCATTGCTATCTCTTGATCTTAGGTTTTTAGATCACTCACGGTTGCGAATTGTCTTAATCTGTCCAGATCAATTACTGTAATTTTCTTGAATCCTAATTGAATCACCCCTTGCTTTTCAAACTGGTTCAGTTCGTGGTTGATCGTTTGTCTGGAGACAGTGAGCATATTGGCCAGTTGATCCTGAGATATTTGAATATTAAAGTCCTGAATCGTTGAACGGTTGCCATATCCTTCCAGAATAAATAACAGACGCTGTGCCAAACGTTGGCTAATGCTTTGGGTTTGAATCGCGATTTGCTCTAAAAATACGTAACGTAGTTTTTGGCTGGTGAGCAGGGCAAAGTAATACCAGTAATAGGGATTTTTTAGCAAAAAATCATTGAGCGCTTGGGCTGGAATTTGCAGTACGACACTCTTTTTTAAGGCAATGGCATCATGCGAACGGGGTTGCTGGTCAATCAGGGAAATTTCACCAAACCACATGATCGGCTCAGCAATGGCGGCAATCGCTTCATTGCCATTCACATCGATATATCCCAGACTAATCGAGCCTTCCAGTACACCGTATACGCCATCAAAGCGATCTTGGGCATGAAAAACTGCCGCATTTTTTTCAACGCTGTACTTTTTACCATGCTCGATAATAAAGTTTTGAAAAGGTTCAGCTAAATGGCGAAACCATAAATTTTCTTTTAAATGCTGAATATAAAGCGGCTCTAACACGATTTTTCCTTGTTTAAAAAGACATCCATTTGTCAGCTACATGACAACTTGATCACGCTACTTCTTATAGATTAACAGCATAAACGAATGATATGAGGAAAGAAAAATGACAAATCTGGAACGTTTACTGAGTCAATATGCAGCTTATCACTTAGATCGAAATAATATTGTGACTCATTTTGTGGGAATTCCTTTAATTGTATTTTCAATTTTATGCTTAACGGCCCGGGCTGGCGTAGAAATATCGGGCGTTTCAGTCACATTAGCTTCCGTACTGATTGTACTCAGTATTCTCTATTATATTTCACTAGATAAGCTGTTTGGCATCCTGATGCTGATCATCATGATCGTTGCCTATCCCTTCGCTGTAAAAATTGCCGCACTACCTATGTGGAGCTGGTTGGGCGCAAGTATTGGTATTTTCGTTGTGGGTTGGGTATTTCAGTTTGTTGGACATTATTTTGAGAAGAAAAAACCCGCCTTTGTGGATGATCTGATCGGTTTGGCAATAGGCCCTTTATTTGTTTTGGCTGAATTTGTTTTCTTACTGGGTTTCCGTAAGCCGTTGCATCAACGGATTTTAAAAGAAGCACAAATGAAACGTGCTGAAATGGATATGAAGCCGCAAACAGTCGCTTGATGAACTGGACTCACATATACAAGGCCAAGTTGATTAAGCTTGGCTTTTTCATTTATTGGATTCAAAGATTCTAAAAGACTCATTCAGTTGTTAAGCTATCACTATTCAAATGTGGTGGTCAGAATTAAAAAACACATGACAGGAATTTACGAATATTGGTCATTACCTTGCAAATTAAATATTAAATGTCCCGCATGTCAGGCCAAGGCGGATTTTGAATTTGCCCGATTGGCAAAGATTCCGCTGAAAAAAGATGTCGATTATTTTCAGCAGCATGCAGATTTTGAATATGCGCGTTTTCAGGATGCTTGTGGCGGTTACTGGCATGCTGCATTTTATTATCCGAATCTTTCTGGCGGCATTGACCAGATCCATGACTTACCAGAAGGATATGATCTAACCGCTTGGAGTACACGCTATTCAGTGCAAAGTCGGGGTGGGGTGATATGTGCATCTTGTGGTTATCGACAGAAACATGAATTGAACTGGCCGAATGATGCCTATTATGTGGTGATGTATCGGCAACAGCCTTTATGGGCCTTTCACCGTGAAGCTGCACTTGAGCTTTACCATTATTTGAGTGAAGCCTTACGCGACCATAAAAAATATCGTTATTCGTTCTTTTTATTGCATATTCCAACAATCTTCAAGCAGAAAAAAGCACGGCAGCATGTGACTCAGCGATTGCAAAAATTATTGAGTTAATGGGCTGTTTAAAGTTGGAGTTATCTTTGAGCAAATAAAAAAAACCGCCAATAAGGTCATTACTGGCGGTTTGGAAATCAAAAAACTGATTTATACATTAAAGCGGAAGTGTAATACATCGCCGTCTTGAACAACATAGGTTTTACCTTCTAAACGCCATTTTCCTGCTTCTTTGGCGCCATTTTCACCGTTATATTGAATGAAGTCGTCATAAGCCACACATTCAGCACGGATAAAGCCTTTTTCAAAGTCAGTGTGAATCACACCAGCTGCTTGTGGCGCAGTTGCACCGACTTTAACTGTCCAAGCACGAACTTCTTGTACGCCCGCAGTGAAATAGGTTTGTAGGCCAAGTAATTTATAACCTGCACGAATCACCACGTTTAAACCTGGCTCTTCCATACCCATTGCTTCAAGGAATTCAGCACGATCTTCATCTTCAAGTAATGAAATTTCTGCTTCGATCTGGTTGCAAAGCGGTACAACAATCGCATTTTCTTCAGCAGCGAGCTTTTGTACTGCTTCAAGATGCGGGTTGTTTTCAAAACCATCTTCTGCCACGTTGGCAATATACATGGTTGGTTTAAGGGTCATTAAACCGAAACCACGAACTGCTTTACGTTCGTCATCAGAAAGGTCAGCCGCACGTGCTGGTTTGCCTTCATCAAGCAAAGGCTGAATTTTTTCTAAAACTGCTTTGGTTGCAACGGCTTCTTTGTCGCCGCCTTTTGCTGCTTTAGTTAAGCGTAATAATGCTTTTGCAACGGTATCAAGATCCGCAAGTGCCAGTTCAGTGTTGATGGTTGCGATGTCATCTAATGGGTCAATTTTACCATTCACGTGAATGACGTTTTCATCTTCAAAACAACGAACTACGTGTGCAATGGCATCTGTTTCACGGATGTTGGCAAGGAACTGGTTACCTAAGCCTTCACCTTTTGATGCACCTGCAACAAGACCTGCGATATCAACGAATTCCATTGTGGTTGGTAAAATACGTTGTGGTTTTACGATTGCAGAAAGTTTGTCCAAACGTGGATCTGGTACGGGTACGATGCCTGTGTTCGGTTCAATGGTACAGAACGGAAAGTTTTCAGCAGCAATGGCTGCCTTTGTTAATGCATTAAATAATGTAGATTTACCTACGTTTGGCAGACCAACAATACCGCAATTAAAACCCATGAAACCACTCACAAATGTGTAATATAAAAATTGCTGCTGATTTTACATGAAAGCCATGACAAAGTCATGGCTAGAGCGGATTATCAATTCGACATTAAACTTTGCGTTTATCGAACTGTTGGGCAATATGATCACCTGTGGTTTGAACCAGCATCACCAAAACAATCAGTACCACGATCACCGCCAGCATGACTTGCATATCAAAACGCTGATAGCCATAGCGATAGGCAATGTCTCCAAGCCCGCCTGCACCGATCGCACCCGCAATGGCAGAAGAACTGATCATGGTCACAATGGTCACGGTAAAGCCTGCAATGATGCCTGGTAATGCTTCGGGAAGGAGTACGTGCCAAAGAATCTGTTTGCGGTTACAGCCCATTGCTTGTGCGGCTTCAATCAGACCTTGATCGACTTCACGTAGGCTGACTTCTGCAATACGGGCAAAGAAGGGAATTGCAGCAATGGTTAAGGGTACAATTGCAGCTAATACGCCATAGCTTGTTCCGACAATCCAGCGGGTAAATGGAATCAATGCCACCATTAAAATCAGGAAAGGGACAGAACGGGTAATGTTAATGACCCAGCCTAAGGACTGATTAATTTTCTTGGATGGATAGATGCCAAAATCTGCGGTACTCACTAAAATCAAGGCAATCGGCAGACCAATCAAAAAGGCAATAAAGGCAGAAACCCCCACCATCACTAAGGTATCGATAGTGCCCGTCAACAATAGATCAATGAGTTGATTGTACATAACCGATCACCTCAAGTTGTGTAATGGCAGGATGTTGTTCAAATTGTGCATCATTTAAGTCAAATCCGAAATGACCAATTCCAATCACCAGTGAGCCAATGGTTCGCTGTTGAATAGTATCTACCTGACTATGATAGACCTGAACGGGGCTATTAAAACTGCCAAGTAATTCATACAGGTCAGGAACCGATTTCGATTCACTTACATATTTGAGTTTTAAAATCTGCTGTGTGGTGTGCTGATCAGCAGATTGGCTCAATTCAAAGGGTAAATTCACCTGTTCAAAATTGAGTAATTCTTGCGTGATCGGTTGTTGTGGATTCGAAAATACCGACCAGACTTGCCCAGACTCGATGATTTCACCATGATCAATCACTACCACTTGATCGCAGATTTCCTGAATGACCTGCATTTCATGCGTGATCAAGACAATGGTCAAACCCAAGTCTCGATTGATCTGTTTTAACAAAGCGAGAATATTGGCGGTACTTTCTGGGTCGAGTGCCGAGGTAGCTTCGTCACAGAGCAGAATTTCAGGCTGAGAAACTAAAGCACGAGCAATACCAACACGTTGTTTCTGCCCACCTGAAAGTTGAGACGGGTAATCATGATGTTTGGCACTTAATCCCACCAGCGCCAGTACCTGACTGACCCGTTGCTCTATTTTGGCCTTGTCATAAGCTGCGATACGTAGCGGTAAAGCCACATTTTCCCACACCGTTTTTGCAGACATTAAATTGAAATGTTGAAAAATCATGCCAATTTTTTGTCGTGTTTTGATCAGTTCAGCATGACTCAGCTCAGCAATATTCTGCTGGTGAATCAAAATACTGCCTGTATCAATCGCTTCCAGCCCATTTAAGGTACGGATCAGTGATGATTTACCTGCACCACTTTTCCCGATAATGCCGACAATCTGCGCTTTAGGAATATCCAGATGAATGTCTTTCAAGGCGTGTAGGCGTTGGCCTTGTACCTCATAAAATTTATTTAAACCGCGTATTTTCAGATGGGGAACTGAAAAATCGACCTGTGAACCAAAACTCACCATCATTGTTCTCCTTATTTCCAACCAGGGAACCAGAGCGTTGGGCCGAAATCGCTGTCTAATGCGGCTTTGACCTTCGGCGAATTTTGATAAATCTCGACAAATTTCTGTAGCTTGTTGTCTTTGTCCTGATAGTCATCACGCACCACAAATAAAATGGCATAACGCTTATTGGTGTTGTCATCAAACAGTAGGGCACTTTCAGGATCAGCCGTTTTAGCCAAGCGTAAGTAATGTGGATAGCCAAAAGCTAAATCAACATCATCAATCGCACGTGCAGTTTGAGGGCCTTCAACTTCGGTAAATTTCAGATTTTTCGGATTTGCAGTAATGTCTTTTAGTGCAGAAAGATGATTGTTGCTGTCTTTCAGTTCAATCAGCTTAGCTTGTTGTAAAAGCAGTAGGGCACGGCCTTGATTCACGGGATCATTGGGGATGGCAACCGTTGCGCCATTTGGAAGTTCATCAAAGCTTTTATATTTTTTCGAATACAGTCCTACATGCGAAGCCGCACCCGCAGCAAAGGATTTTAGCTTGAAGCCAGTTTCCTTAATCGCATTATCCAAGAAGGGTTGATGCTGGAAAAAGTTCGCATCAATGTCACCATGATTTAAGGTAATATTTGGCGTATTCCAATCGGAAAATTCCACCAATTTCACATTTAAACCCTGTTGTTTGGCTTCATCTGCAGCGACTTGTAGTGGATGTGCAAAAGAAGGGCTAATCCCAATCACCAATTCACTGCTACTACTGTGTCTTTGTTTATTCCAGATGAATAACGCGATAATTGCGATAACAACCACAAGACCAATACCCAACCATTTTTTTGAGGCAGTTTGAGCCATTTATTTCTCCAATTCTATTCTTAAACGTTTAAGTACTAAGCACTAATTTCTTCAATTCTTTTTAGATCATCTATATTGTTATGCGTTCTACATCGGAACTGATCGGCAGGATGGCTTGCGGCTAAATGGTCACCTTGAGCAAATAGTTTGTTACGCAGTGAACCCGTTGTATATTCAGTTTTATAACGTCCACGTTGTTGTAACTCTGGGATCACTAGTCGAATAAAATCATGATGAGATTCAGGCGCAACAGTACGGGTCAGGTTAAAACCATCAATGCCTGTCTGATCAAGCAGTTCAATGAGGTATTCCGCAACCTCTGCGCCACTACCGACGATGAGAGGATAACGGCCACCAAGAACATGCTGCGCTTTCAGATCATTTTTACTGATACGCTGTTCTTTAAATTTTTCATTGACGGAAGCAATGCTGTTGCTTTTTTGATAGGGGATTGCTTCATCGTCAGCAAACTTGGCAAGATCAATACCGACTGAACTGGCATAATGCGCTAGACCTGCTTCAGGGCTGGCATATTGGCGATATTCAGCCAGTTTTTGCTGTGCGAGTTCGTGTGTTTCAGCCACAACAACGGTAATCCCGACAAAGATCTTAATGCCATGTGCATTACGTCCTTGCTGAGTTGCTTGCTGCTGTATTTTATCGACTTGCTGACGAATCTTTTCCGGTTGATCTCCGCCAATAAAAATACATTCTGCATGACGTGTGGCGAACTGTAGTCCTTTCGGCGAAGCACCTGCCTGAAATAAAGTTGGAGTGCGTTGTACAGATGGCGCCACCTGAAACACACCTTGGCTTTGGTAATATTGACCTTGATGATTGATCGTGTGGACTTTTTGGGGATCAGTAAAAATACGCTGTTGCTTGTCTTTCTTTAAAGCATCATTTTCCCAAGAACCTTCCCAATATTGATAGCAAAGCTGTAAAAACTCCTCAGCCTGATCATAACGCGCATCATGATCTTTTAAGCCTTTTTGTCCAATCAGGCGTTCGGCACTATCCAGATAACCTGTGACAATATTCCAGCCCAGACGACCTCGGGTTAAATGATCAAGACTGGCAAAACGGCGTGCAAATTGGTAGGGCTGTTCATAGCTGAGATTGACGGTCACGCCAAAGCTTAAATTCTGTGTCACCAAGGCCATTGCTGAAATCAAGGTCGAAGGATCATGACTAGGCAACTGGATCGACTCTTTTAAGGTCAGATCGATCCCATTTTGATAGACATCATAAACGCCCGTAATATCAGCTAAAAATAAACCATCAAACAAGCCTTGTTCTAAGGTTTGTGCCAATTCAGTCCAATAATTCAGCTCATTAAAACGATGTGATTGATCGCGTGGATGGGTCCATAAGCCATGATTGATATGGCCAACACAATTCATATCAAAAGCATTCAGTAAAATTTTCTTCGGGATATTTTGACTCATCACAGCGTCCCTCTGCGTGGTGGTAAGATACCATTCAGGACATAATTGCCAATAAAGTAATATTTCCAGCGTGCGGCATCGTGTAAGGTATGTACACGTGCATTACGCCAATGACGATCAAGACCATCTGCACGTTGACTACCGCGGCTGCCAGCCAATTCAATCAATTTTGATGAGGCTTTTAAGGCGGTTTCCGTACTATGCGCACGAACTTTGGCGACATCAATTGAGGCTTTGGCTAAGCTTTCTGCATTAAGATATTGTTTGGCAGCATCAACAGATTGAGCGGCTTGTTTGAGTAGGAGTTCACTGGCTTTAACATCAGTTGCCACGCGCCCCAATTCAGACAGGGTTAATGGATCTTGAGTTGCTGTTTCAATATTGGCATCAATCCAAGGACGCGCCACACGCACGCGTTGCAATGTTTCCTCAAATGCAGCACGCGCAATCCCAACTTCAATCGCAGCATGCATGATTTGCGCAAAGGGGCCAACCAAAGACAGTTGTTTGAATGCGGTATCAAAAGGAATCACATCTTCTTTGGCAACAAAGACCTGATTAAACTTGACTGTGCCACTACCTGTGGTGCGTTGACCAAAACCAGACCAGTCATCAATCAGCTCAAGGCCTTGGCTGTCGCGTTGTACAAAAGCCAGAAACTCATTTCCCGCCTCATCCAGCACTAAGGTTGGAATACGATGGGCGAATAAACTGCCTGTGCAATAAAACTTTTCCCCTTGAATCAGATAACCGTTTTCGCTTGGAATCAATGTGGTTTGCTTATGGGCAGAAGTACGCGTTTTAAATTCAGCCAGTGCATTGCCAAAACGAGCGCCTTGTAACACTTCTTGATAGAGACGTTTCTTTTGTGCTTCCGTGCCTGTATTTCGCAGTACTTCCAATGCATAGAAGTGATTTTGTGGAATTTGCCCAATCGAACCATCTGCACCACTAAATAGGGCAATCACTTTGGCAACGGTGAGGCTTGAAACCTCTGCACCGCCATACTGTTTAGGTACGGTAATTGCCCATAAACCTGACTGGCTATACGCTTCGATTTCTGTAAAAGGTAAGTCCCGATTTGCGTCGCGTTCTACAGCATTTTGTTTAAACTGCTGACTCAGTTGGGTCGCAATTTCCAGTGCTTCTGCATCACTCTGAATAACATGCGCTGCTTTAAAATGAGTTTTGGCAAAACCTTGTAATTCTTGATATGAAGTCATGATGATTTACTCCTTAAATCCAGGCATGGCGGGCAGGGTGCGTACCATTGAGGTAATAGTCACCAATGGCATGGAATTTCCAACGCACAGGATCGTGTAAGGTATGCACACGGGCATTGCGCCAGTGTTGATCAAGATTATGCTGGCTCAGACTGGCACGGCTGCCGCCAAGTTCCAGTAATTTTTCTGAGATATGTAGGGCTGCATCATTGGCATAAATTTTTGCTTCAGCCACTAAAATTGAGGCGTGAGCAGCTTGCTCAGCAGAGATTTCCGTGAGTTGATCCAGTTCATCCAGATATTCGGCAGCATCATCGAGTAATAAAATGGCTGCATCGAGTAAGATATTGAGTTTGCCAACTTCTTGCAGGGTGTAATGCTCTTCACTGGCTTTTTCTACCCCTGAATCGATGATTGGTCTTGCTTTTCGAATGCTGGCTAACGTGTCATCAAAGGCTGCCTCTGCAATGCCTACATCAATCGCGACTTGTAACAATTGTGAGTAAGCACCACGCACATTCGGCGTATCGGCAATAATGCGTTCATCAAAAAATAAGGCAGGATCAACCTCAACATTGTTTAATTTAACTGTGCCGCTGGCAGTGGTGCGTTGCCCAAAGCCATTCCAGTCATTAATCACTTCCACGCCTTCGGCATGACGATCAACAATTACCAATACGGTATAACCTTCAGGATGTAGAGCGCGAATAGCTAACCAGTCCGCAAAGCTGGTGCCAGTAGAGTAAAATTTTTCACCATTTAAAACATATTTATTATTCTCAAAACTTAAGGTGGTTTGAATGGCTTTGGTGTCTCTTGAGTTTTTCTCTGGCCCACCATTGGCAATGCGTTTGCCGGCAAGAATTTCAGAATAGATAAACTGCTTTTGTGAATCTGAACCTGTGATATTGATAAAATTTAAAAGACCAAACTGGTTTTGTGGAATTTGTCCGACATTGGCATCGGCCTTAGTTAAAATACGGAACACATGCGCCAAAGTTTTGTTGGAGACAAATGCACCGCCATATTGTTGTGGCACACGGATTCCACCGAGACCTTTTTGGCTAAACTGAACAATTTGTTCGGTGGGTAAGATACGATTTTGATCTCGATGATTCCGATCTTCTAATGCAAAGTCAGCAACTTGATAGGCAGCATTAATGGCCTGCTGATCATTTGAAATCAGTTGTACTTGCGCTTCGATCACTGATTGATTACTGGACATGTGAGCACCTCTAATAGATAAGAGGAACTTTACAAAAGTTTTACTTTTCCACTAAACCATCAGTTATGGCTTAGTTATCACAATAATTCTTAAGCATTTTTTATGGTAAAAATAACAAAAAAATGAATATTAAATTTCCAGTTAAAATAATGGGTTATGATTATTTGGACTTGAATGAATGGTACAAAAAATCTTTTGCTATGAAAGAAATGAATAATCTCACCAAGAATATTGATAAAGAAAACTTCGTCAAAATTAAAAAAGATAGGCAGAAAAGGACATTGTATTCATTAGCTTTTACTTCTAAAGTATGAAAAACCTTATGTTTGATCGAGTAGAAAAATAAATCTGGAGAGTCTATGCGGGTTTTATACCAATTTCCTTTATCTCACTATTGTGAAAAAGCTCGCTGGTTGTTAGATCATAAGGAGTTGGACTATGTTGCACATAATTTGATTCCTGGCTTCCATCGTGCATTTACTTTCCTAAAATCAGGGCAATATTTATTGCCAATGTTGAAGGATGATAAACACTGGATTGCTGATTCCACCCAAATCGCTTTATATCTTGATACGACATATCCTGAGCATGCGTTATTAAGACGTGATGAACAGTTACGTGAGCAAGCCTTAGAGATTGATAAGCTGGCTGATGAGTTAGGTGTGCATGTTCGTCGCTGGTCTTTGGCCCATGCATTATCCGTCGGTGATCATCCACTTGAAATCATGATGGGTGAGCAGGGCTATTTACGTCAGTTTGAAAAAATTTCTAAGCCGATCTTAAAAAGTCTGGTTTCAACCAATTATAAGTTGAGCCCTGAAAAAGTCGCGCAATCCAAGTTGCGGATGACGGAACTGATTACGGATCTCAACCAACGCCTGATCGATAATCAAGGGCGTTATCTGGTTGGTGACCGTTTAGGTCTGGCCGATATTGCAGTCTGTTCAATTCTCGCGCCTTTATTGGTGATCAAGGGAACGCCATGGGAATTGGAAAATGACGATATTGAACAGTTTAACGGTGAACTGAAACAGTATTATGACTATTTATCCGACTTGCCGCTTGGACAATATGTGCAGCGCATTTATGCCACTGAGCGTAATGCACGTGTCGACTGGCGTGGTTTATAAATAATTTTTCTGTAAAAAAGCCCTGATTGAAACAATCGGGGCTTTTTTATGAGAAAGAAAATAGAAAAATTGCTAAAAAAGTAAAAAATTATTGGTGAATAAAATTAATTTTTAAAAGAAAATTCGTTTTAAGCAGAAAATAGTAGAAATAATTACCAAATTTACTTTAAAAAAACTGAAAAGAGGGAAATAATTGTAAAAAGGCTTTGTTATCTTATGTTTCAGGGTGTGATGGGGATCGAAACGAGTTGTTCAACTATTGGGAGATCAGTTGAACAGTTGCTCAAAAGGTCTTGTTTCGGCTTTGAGACAAAGATGAACCAAAAGTTTATCGGAATCATGTTTGCGTTATCCATGCAGCATCGTCAAAAGTTAAACGAATGTTTTCCCTTGACCCTTAAAAATTACTGAGTGTAGACAGTTCCGAAAAAACGTAGATAAATTATGAGGACTGTAAAAATGGAATTGGACCGTTTTGATAAACAAATTCTAGAAATTTTAACCCATGAAGATGTCAATCTGAATGAACTATCAGAACGTATTAATCTTTCGGTCAGTTCAGTGCATCGCCGCATTAAAAATCTGATTGAATCCCAAGTGATGGGACAGCTCAAACGAGAAATTAATTTTAATAAGCTGGGGTTTAGCCTACATATTCTGTTGCAGGTTTCATTAAGTAAACACGACAGCGAAACTTTTGATAAGTTTTTACAAGAACTAGAAGATATTCCGGAAGTCACCAATGCATTTCTAGTGACAGGGCAGAGTGCTGATTTTATTCTGGAATTGGTGGCCCGTAATATGGATGACTATAGTGAAATCCTGTTACGCCGTATTGGTAAGATTGACAGTGTTGTGGCGTTGCATTCCAGCTTTGTCATTAAAGAATATAATGTTTTTAACTGCTATAAACTTTTAAACAAGCTATAAAAAAATGCATCTAAAAAGATGCATTTTTTACTCAGCATAAATGTTTAAGCATCAAGTTGCGTTAAAACATCTTCAGAGAATTCAACGTTGGTATAAACGTTTTGAACATCATCGAGATCTTCAAGCATATCGATCATTTTCATGATTTGTTTCGCTTGATCAATATCGCTGATTTCAGCTTTCGTTGATGGGCTCATCACAACTTCAGCATTGTCAGATTTTAGACCTGCTGCTGTAAGTGCATCCTGAACATCACCAAAGCTCTCTGGGCTGGTGATCACTAAGATACTATCTTCATCGATCTCAATATCATCAGCACCCGCTTCTAAAGCGACTTCCATAACTTTATCTTCTAAAGACACATCTTCAAAAGAAATTTCGCCACGTTTAGTGAACAGGTACGCAACCGAACCATTGGTACCCAAGTTACCATTGGTTTTAGAGAAACAATGGCGAACGTCTGGAACGGTACGGTTCAGGTTATCTGTCATTGTTTCAACAATAACGGCAACACCACCAACACCATAACCTTCATAGGTTACTTCTTTTAAATCATCATTATCTTCGCCGCCAGCACCACGCTGGATCGCACGGTTAATGGTGTCACGTGTCATATTCACAGAAAGTGCTTTTTCGACAACAGCACGTAAACGTGGGTTGCTTGCAGCATCTGGTCCGCCTAAACGTGCAGCGGTTACGATTTCACGGATGTATTTAGTAAAAACTTTACCGCGACTTGCATCTTGTTTAGCTTTACGATGCTTAATATTGGCCCATTTAGAATGACCCGCCATGGAAGTAACTCCAAAAAATTAAAACTCAAAAAAGTGCAGGAATATTAGCATAGCGAAGGTTTTGTTGAAAACTGCCCTAACTCATATTCAAAATTTAAAATCTTGATCAAGCATCAAAGATTGATCAAATAGATTGAATCAATTAATTAATTTTTACATCAATATCGTATTCCGCATACAGCGCTTTGATTTTTTCCAGATCTTGCTGTAGATCGGTTGGGTAGATTTTACCCAAGATGCCGCCTTGTTTGGTACGTGCATTGGCATACATCAGAATGATGGGCACATTGGCAGCTTTTGCGATATGCCAGAAACCAGTACGGATCGGTTTACGCGCCTCACCATCTTTAGCACGGGTTGCTTCTGGTGCAATGACCAGATTAAAACGTTCATTCTGGTTAAAAAGCTCAACCATTTGCGTGACAATATCTTTACTGGCTTTGCGGTCAACAGGGATACCGCCTAAATGCTCTAAAATAGGCTTTAAAGGGCCTTTGAATAATTCTTTTTTAATCAGTGTATGAATTTTAATCTCTAAAATTTCAAATAAAGCCAGAGAGAGGATGGTATCGAGATTGGATGTATGCTCAAAACCGATAATAACTTGTTTCTTTTCTAAGATTGCTGGATCAACGTTATATTTCCAACCTGTTGCTTTAAAAATAGATTTTCCTAAAAACTTTTTCATATCCGTGATCATTCGCAATGTGAGGTCGCAGTGTAATACGAGTTTTGAGGAAAATACATATCCGAAAAGTTCAGATAATAGAAATCTGGGTGGCTTTTAAATGATCAAAACCGTGCAATATTTACTTTACTCATTATATAGAGATCAGATAGAATCAGCGCAGTTTATGATTTTTAACACTATTTTGGTGGTTTGATAAAATCATCTGCTTGTAACTTAAGTTAAATTTAACTAAGATCAGGCAGCATTGATCATATCGATATGATTGAAATTTATAGGGCCTATAGCTCAGTTGGTTAGAGCAGCGGACTCATAATCCGTTGGTCCCGTGTTCAAGTCACGGTGGGCCCACCATATATATCAAGCACTTACATGTATTAATTGTAAGTGCTTTTTTAATGCTTAAATTTATGTAATCACCATGTAAGCAAACTCACTTTATCAGCTTCCTCAAATAAAAGATCGATTAAAAATATCTACGCAAGGGTTGACTCTACTATTGCTAAAAGCTTAGTTTTCTTGAGACTACTATTAGCAGTATCTATGATGATTGATCTCAATTTAGTAAAAGTATTTATAACAATTTACGATACGCAAAGTGTCAGTATTGCAGCAGAGCGCTTGAATATTACACAGCCATCTGTGAGCCATAATTTATCGAGATTGAGATATATATTTAAGGATCAGCTATTTACAAGAACAAAAGATGGCATGATTCCTACAGCATATTCAACGCAGCTCTATGAGTCTTTAAATCAGCCATTCATTGATATTGAAAATACGATTAGTAAAGTCACCAATTTTGATGTCGCCAATAGTGAACGCTGTTTTAAGATTGCGTTAACCGATATTGGGGCAATGTACTTTTTGCCAAAAATCTATGAAAGTCTGGAAAAAATAGCACCTAATATTTCTCTGGAAGTCGTTACTGTCGATATGAATAAGCTCACGGACTGGCTGATTACTGGAAAAGTTGATGCTGCCATCTGTAATAGAAATTTAGAAGATAGAAATTTAAATACCCTGAGATTATTTCAAGAAAAATATGTCTGTTTGCTGAGTAAAGATATCCAGCTAGTTAATCATCAGTTAACGCTGGAAACCTTTTTAAAAGAAAATCATGCAGTTGTTTTGGCATCTACAGGACATAACCTGATTGAAAACTATTTAAATCAAAAAGGTCTGCGACGTAAAATTAAATTAAGGGTTCCTCAATTTAGTATTTTGAATGAACTAATTGAAAAGCATAATCTCATTGTGACTGTACCCATGAGAATTGGTGCTTTTTTTAAGTCAAATACCAATATTAAAATTTATGACCTCCCATTTGAGTTACCTGAGATTGATGTCACCTTACATTGGTATAAAAAAGCTGGCGATATCACGGCTCAGAAATGGTTTATCGATTTCTTACAGGATACGCTTTCGCAGAGCTGACTGAATGATTGAGACTTTTCGTTTTCGCTTAAAAGTTATGTTGAATAAAAAAGCTACTCTACATAGATAAGGGCTATAAGAGATAATATTTATTATTAATTTGATCTATATTTTGGCTGATTCTAAGATTTGTAGTGAATCACACAATCAAGGAAATATTGTGAAAACAGTTCAGCAGTATACTTATGATATTTTAAGAAAAAATAAAATTAACAAGGTGTTTGGAAACCCTGGTTCGAATGAGCTTCCTTTCTTAAAAAATTTTCCAGCTGATTTCCAATATATTTTAGGTTTACATGAAGGTACGGTGGTTGGTATTGCCGATGGTTATGCTCAGGCAACAGGGCAGCCTGCATTTGTAAATTTACATTCAGCGGCAGGAACAGGCAATGCAATGGGGGCCTTAAGTAATGCATGGAACTCGCATACGCCTCTCGTGATTACATCGGGACAGCAAACCCGTGCCATGATGGGTGTGGAAGCCTTATTAACCAATTTAGAAGCAACCCAATTACCCAAACCTTTAGTGAAATGGAGCCATGAGCCAGCAAGTGCCAATGAAGTTCCGCATGCGATCAGTCGTGCTATTGATCTTGCAAAAGCTGAAGCTGCTGGGCCTGTGTATGTTTCCATACCTTATAGTGATTGGGATATCGAGGTCGATGAACAAAGTGAGCATTTATTAAGGAAGCATGTCGTATCTTCACAATGTTTATCCGAGCATGATTTACAAGCGATTGCTCAAAAAATTAATTCTGCTGAAAAAGTTGCTGTGGTTCTCGGAACAGATGTTGACCGTCAATATGCAAATGAAAATGCGCTTCAATTTGTAGAATCCTTAAATGTCCCCGTATGGATTGCACCGTCTTCACCGCGCTGTCCTTTTCCAACCATGCATCCTTATTTTCAGGGAATCCTGCCAGCGAGTATTGCGGGGATTTCAGCAATTTTTAAAGATTATGATTTGGTACTGGTTTTCGGTGCACCTGTATTTCGCTATCACCAATATGAACCTGGGCAGTATCTCGGAGAAAATACCGAATTAATTGCCTTTAGCTGCGATATTCATGAAGCTGCCAGAGCAGCAATGGGAATAAGCTATATTTGTGATTTAAAGGATAGTTTGGCGCGTTTAAGTCTGGTGGTAGAGAAAAAGCAAGGTGAGGTTACGCCTCGACCACGGGCTAAATTGGCAGAACCTAGCCAAGGAAATTATATTAAACCAGAGCGATTATTTGATTTGCTCAATGATTTTGTGTCTGAGGATACGATTTTTACCAATGAATCTACCTCAACCATGAGCATTCTCTGGGAGCGCTTGAATATTAAAGGACAAGGTAGCTATTTCTTTGCTGCTGCAGGTGGACTCGGATTTGGTATGCCTGCTGCTGTGGGGATTCAATTGGCACACACACAACGTAGAGTTGTCGCGATTATTGGCGATGGTTCCGCCAATTACAGTATTACGGCATTATGGACTGCCGCTCAATATAAAATTCCTGTTATTTTTATTGTTTTGAAAAATGGAACCTATGGCGCATTACGTTGGTTCGCTGATGTTTTAAAAGCAGAGAATGTCCCAGGAATGGATGTTCCTGATATCGATTTTACTCAGATTGCACAAGGTTATGGTGTTGAGGCGCATCGCATCAGCAATGATGAGGAATTTATTAACCGATTTAAACAGGCGCTTGCCTCTGATCAACCGACTTTACTAGAGATTGTTACAGTAGAAAATTAACGGGTCGAGGCAGATTTAAAATTACAAGATAGGATGCTGTTACATGCAAGAAAACCCAGTTATCGATGCATTTCGAGATTTGCTTAAATCCCGTCAGATTTTGCTGAAAGAATCTGCCAAAGCCCCTTATTTAAAAGGATTTCGGATTGGAAAAGGTGATGCAATTGCTGTGGTCATTCCTGAAACCTTATTGAAACTATGGAAGGTATTAGAGATTTGCGTGCAGCATGATGTCATCATGATCTTGCAGGCATCGAATACCAGCGTAACAGGCGGGGCTACGCCTGATTCAAATAATTATGACCGTGATGTGGTAGTCATAAGTACAAGCAAATTGAAGGGTTTGCAATTGTTGGAGCAGGCAACACAGTTAATTGCCTTTCCTGGTACCACGTTAACAGAGCTGGAAAATGCGTTAAAACCTTATGGTCGTGAACCTCATTCCGTCATCGGTTCTTCTTGTATTGGTGCCTCAGTCATTGGCGGTGTTTGCAATAACTCGGGAGGTTCTCTGATTCAAAGAGGGCCTGCATATACCGAAAAATCTCTATTTGCCCGAATTGATGAGAATGGAAGCTTAATTCTCGTCAATCATTTAGGAATTGATTTAGGTGCTACACCCGAAGAAATTTTTCAAAATTTAGAACAGAAAAACTATTTAACCGCGCACTCACAACATTGGGAAGGACGTATCTGGGCAGATGATTATGCCGCAACATTAAGAGATACGACTTCTGCAATGCCAACAAGATACAATGGCAATCCTGAATATCTACATGACAGTGCTGGATGTTCGGGTAAATTAGCGGTTTTTGCTGTGCGTTTACCGACTTTTGCCGCAGCTGCTGAGGCAAGTACCTATCTGATAGGGAGTAATGATGAAGTGCAGTTCATTCAATTACGGAAATATTTATTAGAACATTTATCGCAACTGCCTATGCAAGCCGAATATATTCATAAAAATGCATTTGAGATGACTCAACGCTATGCAAAACATATGTATAAGGCGATTGATATCTGGGGTGCGGAGAAAATCCCGAATTTATTTGCATTTAAATCAAAGATTGATCAATTTTTCAAACAAGTTCCTTTCTTGCCTAACAATACTGCTGATCGCTGTATTCAGTTGTTTAATCGTCTTTCGCCGTCATGGATTGAGCCGCGCATACGAGAATTTCATCAAAAGTATCAGCATTTATTGATGATTAAGATTGATGCACAACAGAACGATGAATTGCAAAAATTATTAAATGATTTCTTTTCTGGAAAGAAAGCGCATTTTTTTCTATGTAATAAAAAAGAAGAGAAGAATGTATTTCTGATCCGTTTTGCTGTCGGTGGTTGTGTTGTTTACTACTGTGAAAGTCGATCAATTGATCCTAATCAGCGTTTGGTGTCGTTTGATGTCGCATTTAGACGAAATGATCAACAGTGGTTAATTCGTTTACCCGAGCATCTGCAAAAACAGGTGATGATGGAAAGCTGCTGTGGGCATTTCTTTTGTCTGGTATCACATCAAGACTATCTGCTTAAAGATGGTGTGGATGCCAAACAATTTAAAAATGAGGTTCTCTCTTATCTCGAGGCACGTGGTGCAAAATATCCAGCAGAACATAATGTTGGTCATCTCTATCAGGCTTCGCCAACGTATCAGGCGCATTTAAGGCAGCTGGATCCGACCAATAGTTTCAATCCTGGTATTGGTAAAACCAGTAAAGCGAAACATTGGCATTAGAAAATCACAAGGATCTGTCTGAAAAACCAATAGAAGGGAAATTGTTGTGTCGCGTCAATGCATCAATGTTGAAGACTATCGACGTCAAGCGAAAGCTCAACTACCACGGATTATTTTCGATTATTTAGAGGGTGGTGCTGAGGATGAAAAAGGTCTGCAGCACAACCGATCCGTTTTCGATCAATGGCGTTTTAAGCCACAGCGTTTCATTGATATCAGTCATCGTGACATTTCTTGTGAGCTCTTTAATAAGAAATGGGATGCGCCTTTTGCAATTGCCCCCACAGGTTTAAATAGCTCTTTTTGGCCTAAAGCAGATACTTTACTGGCAAAAAGTGCAGCCCGCGCGAATATTCCCTTCATGCTTTCGACAGCTTCAAATATGTCGATTGAAGATGTTGCTCAAACATGTGATGGTGAAAAGTGGTTTCAGCTCTATGTTGTACACGAAGAATTAGCGGTTCAAATGGTTCATCGAGCACTAAAAGCGGGATATACCACTTTGGTCATTACTCTGGATGTTGGAGTAAATGGCTATCGAGAACGAGATATTCGCAATGAGTTTGCGCTTCCGCTACGATTTTCACCAAGTTTGGTGCTGGATGGTATGTTGCATCCAGCTTGGTCATTGCGGTTTCTTCAACAGGGAATGCCACAATTGGCTAATTTTGTAACTTCGGAGGCGCAGAGTCTGGAAATACAAGCTGCGTTGATGAGCCGTCAGATGGATACCCGTTTTAATCTGGAAAGTTTAAAAAAGCTTCGTGATATCTGGCCACATACTTTACTGGTCAAAGGTATTGTTCGTCTGGAAGATGCTCAAAGCGCCATTCAATGTGGTGCAGACGGGGTCATTCTTTCCAATCATGGCGGACGCCAACTCGATTGTAGTATTTCTCCGATGGAAGCCTTATACGATATTTCCAGTTCTATTCATCAACCCATCTTTATCGATAGTGGCTTTAGACGTGGTTCCGATATTGTCAAAGCTTTATGTCTGGGAGCGAATATGGTGTGTTTGGGCCGTGCGACTTTATATGGGCTGGCTGCAAAAGGAGAGGTTGGTGTTAATGAAGTGATTACATTGTTAAAACAGGATGTCGATCGTACTTTGGCACAAATCGGATGCCCATCGGTGAAGCAACTGGATACACGCTATATTACCCGAAGCTCATAAATTTAGAGGTTCAAGCCTTTTAATAAAGTACTCAACGAGCAATAAAAAAACCTAACTGAAGCGTTAGGTTTTTTTATTGCATTTAGAGGAATGTTTAAAGGGGATATTGAATCCCTTTATCTAAAATACTGACCCATTGGCGCTGACTGAATTCATCAAAATTTGCTGGACCACCGAAGCGCCCACCATATCCTGATTCTCCCATTCCTCCAAACGGGACATGATATTCATTGTTGACGGTTTGGTTATTGATATGAATCATGCCGCTTTTAATATCTTTGGCTAAGTCATAGGCCCAAGCGGTGCGCGCTGTATGAATGGCAACAGCTAGACCATATTTAGATGAGTTTACGATTTCAATCGCTTCTGCAATATCATCAAAAATCAGGATCGGTGCGACAGGGCCAAAAATTTCATGTGTAAAAAGAGGATTGTCTTTACTGATATTGGTCACAACGGCTGGATGGAAGAATAATTGATCTCCTTGACCGCCGCATTCCAGAGTCGCGCCTTGTTCAACCGCAGTTTCAACCATACGGCAGACTTTCTGATGCTGATTGGCATTAATTAATGGGCCCAATTGAGTCTCTGGTGAAGACGGATCGCCAACCTTGAGAGAGGACGCCTTTTCTTTTAGTTTTTGAATATATTCATCTGCAATACTGCGATGTACTAAATGGCGACCTGTTTGCATACAAATTTGCCCTTGATGCAGAAAACTACCCCAAACGGCATTGTTTACAGCAGTATCAATATCTGCATCTTCGCAGATAATCATGGCGTTATTACCGCCTAATTCCAGCACACATTTTTTCAATTGTTTGGCACAAGATTCAGCAATTTTTTTGCCTACAGCGGTTGAGCCAGTGAAAGAAATTAGATTAACAAGCGGATGATTGACCAATGCTTCACCGATCTCACTTTCGCCGCTGATTACCTGAAAATTCCCCTCAGGTAATCCTGACATCTGGAAAAGCCACGCCAGCAAGGCTCCACCAGTAACATTACTAAATTCTGAAGGCTTAAGAATCACGCTATTACCCATTGCCAAAGCAGGTGCGATTGAACGAATGGATAGCAATAAAGGGAAATTCCACGGCGAGATGACGCCTACCACACCTAAAGGAACACGCTGCCAGACGTTTGTTCTGCCAGGAATGGAGGATGGGAAAATTTCTCCTGCTGCTGCCATCGGCATGGAGGAAGCCATATATAACTGTTCTATGCAGGCATTTGCTTCCCAGCCAGCTTTTAACAATGTTGAACCACATTCCTGAACATTCCAGTCAATGAAGGTTTGAATATTCTCTTCAAAAAATTGCGCTGCTTTTCTGAGTATCTTGGCACGGCTTTCAAAGCTGGTATTTTTCCACGATTTTTGTGCTTCTACAGCGATTTCGACGGAACTGTTCACGTTATCTAGTGAGGCAAGTTGCACAGTTGAGATCATTTCGCCTGTTGCTGGATTGATAATATCTCTCGATAAGTTATTTGTTTTAATCCAGTTTCCCTGAAAAATATGTTCTTTCCAAATCTGTTCAACAATATTGGCTTGAGTATTCATCGTATTATCCTTTAACGATTTGTTGTACTGGGTTTAATTTCTGATGTGTAAAGAGGGCGATCGTAATTGCACCGATGATGCCGGGAATAGCAAAAACCAAGAAGTTTTGCTCAAAAGGAAGATTAAGGGCGAGCAAGAAGCCACCAAATAATGGGCCAGCAATTGCGCCAAAACGACCGATGGCAGCGGCAAAACTGACGCCTGTGGAACGAATATTGGCAGGATAAAAATCTGCTGCGAGTGCATGTATCACCGCCATTGAGCCCACAGTTGCACCGCCAGCGATAATCAATAACAGGGTCAGAATGAGCTTGGGTGGATGAAAGCCGAGGCAACTAATCGATAGCGCAGCCAATATGTAGCCAAAAACAAGCGTTTTCTTGGCACCAAGTTTATCGGCAATGACGCCAAATACTAATGTCCCTAAAATTGCACCGATATTGAGTGTGACCAAAAAAGTAATACTAGAACCTAAAGAATAGCCACCAACATTCATAAGTTTTGGCAACCATGTATTCAGGCCATAAACCATTAACATCACCATCGCAAAGCTAGACCAGATCAGGAACGTCCTGAATGCTTTGCCTTCGGTAAATAGGCCTAGAACAGGGTTCTTCTGGGTATTGCTTGTCATCTCAACCACATAGTACATTTGAGGTTGATGGATGTGATGAGGATTCAGCTTTTTTAATGTCTGGACGACTTCAGTCTGACGATTTTTATGAATCAGGTAGCTGATGGATTCAGGAAAGGTTTTCATCATAAAAGGGACGATGACAATACTGCTCCCCGCAATCCAAAAGGCAATTTTCCATCCAAAAGTAGAGATCAAGAACAAGCCTGCCAGACCTGAAATAATTGCGCCAACGCCATAAAAGGCGAGAACAAAATTGATTAAGCGGTTGCGATGAGTACTTGGCGACATTTCCTTCACGATCGTGACCAGATTCGGAACTGCCCCCCCTAAACCCAAACCCGTTAGAAATCGGCATATAAAAAAACTGATGACATCATGGGTGAAGCCATTCATGGTGACAGCAAGGCTCGACAGAATCGTACAGGCAATAATGACGTTTTTACGGCCAAATTTATCAGCTGCCATGCCGAGAGTAATCGCACCGACCATCATACCCATTAATGATGCTGCGCCCAGCAATCCTGCCGTCTGGGGGCTAAGCTGCCATTCAGTCATCAAATGAGGTAATACCGAACCGTAAATCACCAGATCATAGCCATCAAAAAGCATAATGATGGAACACCAAAAAACCAGAATTTTATGGTGCTTATTTAATGAAGCTTGATCAATCAACCTTGCAGCATTGATATTTTGCATTGAGTCCTTCCTTTGGATAATGAAAATTTCCTTTTCAGTTATTTTTCCTTTAAAATTTAATGAGATATCGAACTCATCCTTGAATTCTTGTTTTATAGCGCTCAATGTTAAGCTTAGATTTATTAGTAGTATTGATCAAATTGATAAATAATATTATTCAATATATATCCTATCTATAGAACCTGCCCATTTCTGCTTGAAGATGCTAGAGTTGTCCTATATTTTAGTTGATTAGTTTCAAATGGTTATTGATATTTTGTGGGTTTTTACGAGTACTATTCGACTGCATTGCAATAAAATTTCTTCATTTCTTCATT